>CAMFDH010000157.1 GCA_945949035.1 uncultured Actinomyces sp. | reverse complement strand
CGTTCACCCGTCTCACTACGGCCGCATGTGCCCGATTGAGACCCCTGAAGGTCCGAACATCGGTCTGATTGGCTCACTGGCTGCGTTTGCTCGCATCAACCCGTTCGGTTTCATTGAGACCCCTTACCGCAAGGTAGAGAACGGCGTCGTCACCAACGAGGTGCACTGGCTGACCGCTGATGAAGAGATCGGCCAGTTCATCGCTCAGGCTTCGGCTCCGACCGACGCTAGTGGCCACTTTGCTGACGACCTGGTTCTGTGCCGTGTCGCAGGTGAGGATCCCACGCTGATCGAGCGTGACGACGTGACCTACATGGACGTCTCCGCACGTCAGATGGTTTCTGTCGCCACCTCGCTGATCCCGTTCCTTGAGCACGACGATGCGAACCGCGCCCTCATGGGTGCGAACATGCAGCGTCAGGCTGTGCCGCTGCTGACCACCGAGGCTCCGCTGGTCGGAACCGGTATGGAACGCCGCACCGCCCACGATGCCATGGAACTTGAGACCGCCGACAAGGCCGGTGTCGTTTCCTACGTGTCCGCCGATGAGGTCGTTATCGCCAACGATGACGCCACCCAGTCGCGCTACACCCTGGCTAAGTTCAAGCGTTCCAACCCGGGTAACTGCATCAACCAGCGCGTCCTCGTCAACGAGGGCGATGTGGTTGAGCCCGGTGACGTCATCGCCGATGGTCCTTCAACCGATGGCGGCGAACTCGCCCTCGGTAAGAACCTGCTGGTGGCCTACATGTCCTGGGAGGGCCTGAACTACGAGGATGCGATCATTCTGTCGCGTCGCGTGGTTGAGGACGACGTTCTCACCTCGATTCACATTGAGGAGTACGAGGTCGATGCCCGCGAGACCAAGCTTGGTGTCGAAGAGGTAACCCGCGATATTCCGAACATTTCGGAAGAGGCCATGGCCGACCTCGACGAGCGCGGCATCATCCGCGTTGGCGCTGAGGTTCGTGCGGGCGACATCCTGGTCGGTAAGGTCACCCCGAAGGGTGAGACCGAGCTGACTTCGGAAGAGCGCCTGCTGCGCGCCATCTTCGGCGAGAAGGCACGCGAGGTCCGCGATACCTCGCTGCGCGTCCCCCACGGTGAAGAGGGCATCGTCATCGATGTTCGCGAACTGAACGAGGACGACGGCGATCTGGGCCCGGGTGTCAAGCAGTCGGTACGTGTCCTTGTGGCCCAGCGACGCAAGATCACCATCGGTGACAAGATGGCTGGCCGCCACGGTAACAAGGGTGTCGTCTCGAAGATTCTGCCGATTGAGGACATGCCGTTCCTCGCTGACGGAACCCCGGTTGACATCATCCTCAACCCGATGGGTGTTCCGGGCCGTATGAACGTCGGTCAGGTTCTTGAGTTCCACCTCGGCTGGATTGCCAAGCAGGGTTGGGATGCCACGAAGGCACGCGAAGCCGGTGAATCCTGGACTGAGCACCTGCACGCAGATGCACTGAAGGCCCCGGGTGACTCCCGTGTCGCCACCCCGTCCTTCGATGGTCTTGAGGCCGAGGAGCTGCTTGGTCTGCTCTCGGTGACCAACCCGAACCGTGACGGTGAGCAGCTGGTCAACGAGCTGGGTAAGGCCCAGCTGTTCGACGGCCGCTCCGGTGAGCCCTTCCCGCACCCGATTGCAGTTGGCTACAAGTACATGCTGAAGCTGCACCACCTGGTTGACGACAAGATTCACGCTCGTTCGACCGGTCCGTACTCGATGATTACGCAGCAGCCCCTGGGTGGTAAGGCCCAGTTCGGTGGCCAGCGTTTCGGTGAGATGGAGGTGTGGGCACTTGAGGCTTACGGTGCCGCATACGCACTTCAGGAACTCTTGACCATCAAGTCTGACGATACGTCGGGCCGCGTCAAGGTCTACGAGGCAATCGTCAAGGGCGAGGACATTCCGGAGCCGGGTATTCCCGAGTCGTTCCGCGTCCTCATCCAAGAGATGCGTTCGCTGTGCCTGGCAGTTGAGGCCCTGGATGCCGAAGGCAACGTCCTCGACCTTCAGGAAACGGAAGAAGACATGCGAGCTGGCGAGGAGCTGGGGATCACCCTGGACGCCCGCCCCCTGTCGGCATCCGGTTCCCTCGACATCATCTGAGACGTGACCTACGGAAATAAGGAGTAAGTCTTGCTAGACGCAAAGACGTTTGACAGTTTGAGGATTTCCCTGGCCACGTCCGATGACATTGCCAGGTGGTCGTACGGTGAGGTGAAGAAGCCGGAGACGATCAACTACCGCACCCTGAAGCCAGAGCGTGACGGCCTGTTCTGCGAGCAGATCTTCGGCCCGACCCGCGACTGGGAGTGCGCCTGCGGTAAGTACAAGCGCGTACGTTACAAGGGCATCACCTGTGAGCGCTGTGGCGTTGAGGTGACCCGTTCCAAGGTTCGTCGTGAGCGCATGGGTCACATCACCCTGGCCGCCCCCGTCACCCACATCTGGTACCTGAAGGGTGTTCCGTCACGCCTCGGTTACCTGCTGGATCTGGCCCCGAAGGACCTGGAGAAGGTCAACTACTTCGCCGCCGACATGATCACCGAGGGCGATGAGGAAGGCCGCCGCGAAGCCACGGACATGCTCCGTGACGAACTGGCAGTCAAGAAGAAGCGCCTTGAGACCCGTCGCGACACCGAGATCAATGAGATCGCGGCTGGCCTGGAGGCTCGTCTCGCTGAGCTTGAGGCCGAGGACGCCAAGGCCGACGTGATCCGCAAGGAACGTCGCCTCATTGAGCGTGAGATGACCCAGACCCGTCGTCGCTTCGACGAGCAGATCAACCGCATGGAAGATGTCTGGACCCGTTTCCGCGACCTCAAGGTGGGTGAACTGATCGATGATCAGCGCCTCTACCACGCCATGACCACCAACTACGGCACCTACTTCAAGGGTGACATGGGCGCGGCAGCGATCCAGCGTCGCCTGCAGGACTTCGACCTCGCCTCAGAGGTGGAGATCCTCAAGGAGACCGTGCGCAGTGGTTCCACCCAGCGTAAGACCAGGGCACTGAAGCGCCTCAAGGTCGTCAACGCATTCCTTTCGACGGGCACCTCACCCGCCACGATGGTTCTGGACAAGGTTCCGGTTATTCCGCCGGACATCCGTCCGATGGTTCAGCTGGATGGTGGCCGCTTCGCGACCTCCGACCTCAACGACCTCTACCGTCGTGTCATCAACCGCAACAACCGCCTGAAGCGTCTGCTTGACCTCGGTGCCCCCGAGATCATCGTCAACAACGAGAAGCGCATGCTGCAGGAGTCGGTTGACGCCCTCTTCGACAACGGTCGTCGCGGTCGTCCGGTCGCCGGTGCGGGTAACCGTCCGCTCAAGTCGATCTCTGACATGCTCAAGGGCAAGCAGGGTCGATTCCGTCAGAACCTGCTTGGTAAGCGCGTGGACTACTCGGGCCGTTCGGTCATCGTGGTTGGTCCGCAGCTGAAGATGCACCAGTGTGGTCTGCCGAAGCAGATGGCCCTGGAGCTGTTCAAGCCGTTCGTTATGAAGCGCCTGGTTGATAAGAACTACGCTCAGAACGTCAAGGCCGCCAAGCGCAAGGTTGAGCGCCAGCGCCCCGAGGTGTGGGATGTCCTCGATGAGGTCATTCGCGAGCACCCGGTTCTGCTGAACCGTGCACCAACCCTGCACCGCCTTGGTATCCAGGCTTTCGAACCGCAGCTGATTGAGGGTAAGGCTATCCAGCTGCACCCGCTGGCCTGCGCCGCGTTCAACGCGGACTTCGACGGTGACCAGATGGCAGTTCACCTGCCGCTGGGCGCTGAGGCTCAGGCTGAGGCCCGCATCCTGATGCTGTCGACCAACAACATCCTCAAGCCCTCCGACGGTCGCCCCGTCGCGATGCCGGCTCAGGACATGGTCTACGGCCTCTTCTACCTCACCGCTGACCCGGACTTCCCGGTTCTGGATGAGGACGGCAAGGAGATCGTTCTGCGCTACGGCACCATCGCCGAGGCCATCATGGCTTTCGACGCCGGTGAGATCGCGCTGAACCAGAAGATCCGCATGCGCTTCGACGGTGTCGTTCCGCCGGCTGATTTCGTGGCACCCGAGGACTGGGTTGAGGGCTCAACTATTGAGCTTGAGACCTCACTTGGTCGCGCCCTCTTCAACGAGACGCTTCCGGTTGACTACCCGTAC
>CAMFDH010000156.1 GCA_945949035.1 uncultured Actinomyces sp. | reverse complement strand
CGTCGCAACCGCGGTGGCATTCGTCGTGGGCTACATGGTTATCGTCTGGTTCCTCAAGCTTGTGACCACGAAGTCCTTCGAGCCCTTCGTCATCTACCGCATTGTCTTCGCGATTTTCGTCGCGGTTCTACTTATCGTTGGGGTACTCCAGCCCCTCTCAAACACCGTCGTCTAGGCAAGGAAGATTCCCCATCACTGCGCATTCTGCACTGCAGGCCGTCCTCTTCGACATGGATGGAACCTTTGCCGATACCGAACCAGTCTGGCTGGCTTCAGAGGCCTCCTACGTCCAGAAACACGGAGAAGAATGGGGAGTCGAGGATGCTCTAGAGCTCGTCGGTGGCTCAGCTTTGGCTACCACCACCAAGCTGATTGAAAAGACCGGGTCAGATGATACCCATGACGAAGTATTCGCGTACCTTCTCGACTATCTGATGCGGACGATCGAGGCCGGTGAGGTGAAGACGAGGCCGGGAGCGCTTGAGCTGGCCCTTGAACTCAAGGAAGCCGGAGTTCCCATCGCCCTCGTCACCTCATCGGTGCGGCCGATGGTGGAGGCGATGCTGAAGCATGTTCCAGCGGGCCTCTTCGATGTTGTGGTTTCAGCTGACGATGTGGCCAGTCATAAGCCATCGCCGGAACCGTACCTGTTAGCGATGAAGCTGCTCGGGGTCGAACCCGGTCACTGCGTTGTCCTTGAGGACTCGATGGCTGGAATCACCTCCGGTTTGGCTGCGGGGGCAGCGGTGGTGGCGATTCCCTGCGTCGCAGAGCTTGAGGACCGTGAGGGTCTGAACTGGGTGCAGTCGGCCGCTCACCTCGACCTCGACCTGCTCGGTCAGATCGTCGCGGGTGGGCGGGTCGACTACCGCGCTGTCTGACGGATCGACAAGAGTCTCTGCAAACCCTCTTCGGGCAGCGGCTTCAATGTGCCGTCAAACGCGGGGCAGTCAGCCTGGAAGGGACACCAGTCGCACAGGCGTGAGGTTCTTGGTTCGAACACCTCGCGGTTGGCGTCTGTCTCAATTCGGTCCCAGAGGGCATTGACCTCGCCCTCGAATCCCTCAATGGCTGCCGGATCGGGGTCAAGGGTGAGGACGTTTCCGGTTCGCAGGTAGAGAAGTTGGGTCCTCTTCGGAAGGCGCTGCGTCTCCCGAAGTAGCAGCGAGTAGAAGCGCATCTGGAAGAGGGCGTCCTCCATGAACCTGGGGGAGGGGGCCCGACCCGTCTTGTAGTCAATGACTCGCAGAGCGCCGTCCGGAGCCTCATCAATCCGATCGATGATCCCCCGCAGCAGCACCCCGGACTTCAGACGCGCGTCAACCAGCTCTTCACAACCCTTGGGCTGGAGGTTCTGGGGTTGCTCCAGGGTGAAGTAGTTGTCGACCAGTTTCTCCGTATCTGTGCGGCCGCTTGCTGCCACCTCCGGGTTTTCAAACAGGGCCTGGGCCTGTTCATCGCGGGAGAGGACGGACTGCCACGCCGCGGGAAGCAGGCCGCGGGCCGTCTCGGGAGTCCTGGCTGCCTGTGGTTCCTTGAAGAGGTCCTCAAGGACCTCGTGAACAACATTGCCCTTGACCGTGGCCTCAGTCGGTGGCTGGCGCAATCCATCGACCACTGAGTATCGGAACTTCAGTGGGCACTGCAGGTACTCTTTGGCTCTCGACGCAGACAGCGCTGGGGATCGTGACATGCGGTAACTCTAGTCTGTCGTGGTGAGGCTCATGGCCCTCGGGACTGGTACTTAAGGCCCTTCTGGGTAGAGTTATTGGTGATCCCCAAGCCTGAACGGAACACGATGAGCACTGCCTTTAGTGGAGATGAGCCAATGGGTCCAGCCCGCCGACGCGGGCCCCTGCGACCAGGTGACAAGGTTCAGGTGACAGATCCGAAAGGTCGCCTTCACACCGTGACCCTGGTTCCCGGAGGGCGCTTCCAAACCAACCGCGGAACCCTTGACCACGATGATGTCCTCGGCAAACCGGACGGTCAGGTGGTGGAGGTCGCCGACGGGAAGACCTTCCAGGTGATTCGTCCTTTGCTTTCCGACTACACCCTGTCGATGCCGCGCGGCGCCGCCATCATCTACCCCAAGGATGCGGGACAGATCGTCCAGTTTGCCGACATCTTCCCCGGGGCCCGGGTCCTGGAATCAGGCGTGGGATCAGGGGCACTCTCAGCCTCACTGCTTAGCGCCGTGGGCCCGTATGGTCACCTTCATTCAGTTGAGATTCGTGAGGAGTTCGCGGCGATTGCCCAGGCCAATGTTGATCTCTGGTTTGGGGGAAGGCACCCGGCCTGGGAACTTCAGGTTGCTGATATCGGTGTCGCGCTGGAGCAGATTGAACCCCAGTCGTACGACCGGGTTATCTTCGACCTCCTCAACCCGTGGGACTTCGTCGATGGGGCCGCGCGCGTCCTGGAAGCGGGGGGAGTGTTCCTGGCCTACGTGGCAACCGTCCCGCAGATGTCGCGTGTGGTCGAGAAGCTGCGCGAATCGGGAGAGTTCTCCAATCCCTACTCCTGGGAGTCAACGATTCGCTCCTGGCACGTTGAGGGACTGTCCGTTCGACCGGACCACCGCATGGTCGCGCACACCGGATTCCTGGTGGTTGCCCGCCGCCTGGCTCCCGGTACGGGTAACCACGAGTTGGTTTCGCGTCCGGCACCTGCGGCTGAGGGTAAGGGCGGAGAGTGGGACGGGGTGACCGAGTGGAACGAAGAAACCCTGGGTCTGCGGCAGCCGAACGCCAAGAAACTGCGACGACTGCGGCGCGATGTTGAGTCACGCGCGGCCACCTGGCTCGGAAATGAAGCGGATGAAACGATGATGAACGAGGACGACACCGATGCCTGATCAGATTACCGCGCAACTGAGGCTGCAGGTCTCCGGACTTGAAGAGAAGAACGGTAACCTCACCGACGCGCTGATCCGTGCTCGAAAGCAGATCATCGACCTTCAGGCTGAGGTCGACATGATCAACAGGCCACCCTCAACGATCGGGGTGCTGGTTTCTGCGCATCCCCTGACCCTTGAGGTCGAGGTTCTGATCGGGAGCCGTCGAATGAGACTTCCTGTGGCCCCGGATCTGGACTTCACCGCTCTGAGCCCGGGTTCGCTGTTGCGAATCGACGAACGGCAAACAGTAGCCCAGTCGCTTGGTTTCCCTCGGGAGGGAACGCTGGCCACCGTCCTCGAGATTCTCGGAAATGACCGGGTCCTCGCAGCCTCGAACAACGGCGCCGATCATATCCTTCACCTCGCAGGCCCGTTGCGCCACGGCACCCTGAGGGCCGGGGACAACATCATGTGTGACCTGCGGGCCGGGTTTGCCTACGAGCGGATCATCCGCACCGACGTGGAAGATCTCCTCACCCCGGAGGTACCGGATGTTCCCTACTCTGCCATCGGTGGTCTTGATGAGCAGATCGCCCAGGTGCGAGATGCCATTGAGCTGCCCTTCACGCACCCCGAACTGTTCCGTCGCTACGATCTGCGACCCCCGCGTGGCATCCTCCTCTACGGTCCTCCCGGTTCCGGTAAGACCCTGATCGCCAAGGCCGTGGCCACGGCACTTTCTGCGGAACACTCGCAGAAGACCTACTTCATCTCCATCAAGGGGCCGGAACTACTCAACAAGTTCGTTGGTGAAACCGAACGTCACATCCGGGCCATCTTCACCCGGGCTCGCGCCCTCGCTTCCTCGGATGTCCCCGTCGTCATCTTCTTTGATGAGATGGAAGCCCTGTTCCGAACTCGCGGCAGTGGTATCTCCTCAGATGTTGAGACCATGATTGTGCCCCAGCTTCTGGCTGAGATGGACGGCCTCGAGACCATGGAGAACGTCGTCGTCATCGGTGCTTCAAACCGCCCCGACATGATTGATCCTGCTGTCCTGCGCCCGGGTCGTCTTGACGTGCGTATCCGCATTGACCGACCCAACCGCCGACAGGCTCACGACATCTTCACCAAGTACCTGACCCCGGACCTGCCAATCAGCCCGGATTTGATTGCCGTCGAAGGCTCCGCTGAGGCGGCAGTCGAACTGCTTATCGAGCGCGCCCTCGACCGCCTCTACGTTCGGGACAGTGCCAGCGCACTGTTCGAGATTCGCCTGACGAACGGACAGTTCGACGTCCTCTACCCCTCGGATCTGGTCTCAGGCGCCATGATTGCCGGGATCGTTGAACGTGCCAAGAAGGCTGCC
>CAMFDH010000155.1 GCA_945949035.1 uncultured Actinomyces sp. | reverse complement strand
ATGACCTCGACCTCGCCCTCTCCGGCCTCAAGCCCCATTTCCTCAGCCAGCGCATTGGCATGGCGAATCAGCGTTTCAACAATCTGGTCCTCAGGGACCGTCTCGACGACCTCGCCCCTGATAAAGATCTGTCCCTTGCCATTACCCGAGGCCACACCGAGGTCAGCCTCGCGAGCTTCACCCGGACCGTTGACAACACAACCCATCACAGCGACGCGCAGGGGAACGGTGAGGTCCTTCAGTCCTTCAGTAACCTCTTCGGCAAGTGTGTAGACATCAACCTGGGCCCGGCCACACGACGGGCACGAAACGATCTCCAGGGTTCGCTCACGTAGACCCATCGACTGCAGGATCTGCAGACCCACCTTGACTTCCTCCACGGGCGGTGCAGAGAGCGAAACACGAATGGTGTCGCCGATCCCCTCACGAAGCAGAGCTCCGAATGCGGTGGCAGACTTGATGGTCCCCTGGAAGGCAGGCCCGGCCTCGGTCACCCCGAGGTGCAAGGGCCAGTCCCCCGCCTCAGAGAGCAGTTCGTAGGCCCGGATCATCGTCACCGGGTCGTTGTGCTTCACCGAGATCTTGAAGTCGTGGAAGCCGTGCTCCTCAAACAGAGAGGCTTCCCAAACAGCGGACTCAACCAGCGCCTCGGGAGTCACCCCGCCGTACTTGGCGTACATGCGTCGATCGAGCGAACCGGCGTTCACCCCGATGCGCAGCGAAGTACCGTGATCGGATGCCGCCTTGACGATCTCTGCGATCTGGTCGTCAAACTTACGGATATTTCCCGGATTGACGCGCACCGCAGCACAGCCGGCCTCGATGGCCTGGAAGACATACCGGGGCTGGAAGTGGATGTCAGCGATGACGGGAATCGTTGACTGCCGGGCGATGATCGGCAGCGCCTCAGCGTCCTTGTCGGTTGGACAAGCCACCCGCACGATGTCGCATCCGGCGGCGGTCAGCTCAGCAATCTGCTGGAGCGTCGCGCCGATGTCGTACGTCTTGGTGGTGGTCATTGACTGCACCGAAATGGGGCTGCCACCACCTACCGGGACGGAACCGACGTTGATTAGACGCGTCTTCTTCCGGGGGAACGGCGCGTCTTTGACCTTGGGCATACCTAGCGAAACTTGACTCACAACTGCATTATCCCACCTGCTAGACAACTGGTTACACGAACGTAATTGGCTTCACGAGATCGGCGACGACCAAGATGACCGTCATCACCATAAGAACCCCGAAAACAACATAGGAAACCGGCACCATGCGCGCTGTATCAGCGGGTGGCGGCTTGGGTTTACCCCTAACCTTCGCCGAGGCGTTCCGCACCCCACCCCACAGAGCCCCGACGACGTGACCGCCATCAAGGGGTGGAAGTGGAATCAGGTTGAAGATAAACAGGGCCATGTTGAGGGCTCCGAGCAGTGACAGCATCAGGCCCGCACGGTCCAGGAACGAGACACCCGACGGAAGTCCAGCTCCACCGGCATCTGATGGTGTCCCGGTAATCTCTCCGGCCAGACGAGCCACCCCGACAATAGAGAGGACTCCGTTCTGGTCCCTCTCCTCACCCGTGAAGAACGAGGTCGTCAGTTCGTAGAGGCTAACTGGCAACGCAACAACCGCCTGCCCGGTGAGCTTCGTCTGCATCCAGATCGTCGAAGCAACGTCGCCGACCGTTCCCTTCTGGCGCTCGACAGCGCTGACAACCCCGAGGTAGCGGGAGCCGTCCTCTGCAATCCCGGGCTCAGCTGTCAGTGTCAGTAGTTGTCCGTCACGCTCAACTACGACCTCTACTGGCTGCGAGGTCCCCTGGATCTCTTCGGTGAGGTCCTGCCATGACGAAATCGTCGTGCCATCCCACTCGATGATCGTGTCCCCGGGTTCGATCCCCGCTGCCACAGCAGCAGAAGTCTCTCCGCCCTCAGAAGCTGGCACCTCAGCAATGGTGGTTGAGGGGGCATTCCAGCCGATTCCAAGCGTAACGATGGCGACTAGAAGCACGGCAATGAGCAGGTTCATGACCGGCCCGCCAAGCATGATGATCAGCTTCTTCGGAGTCGACAGGGCATAGAAGGGGGTGCCCTGCATTCCCTCGGCAGCGGCCTCATCCAGCTCAAGACGGGACTGCTGACGCGCCATTTCAGACAGGGTTTCACGACCGTCACGCTTGACCTTGGGACCATTGCCATCGGGGTAGAACATGCCGAGAATCCGTACAAACCCACCGAGTGGAAGTGCCTTCAGTCCGTAGGTTGTCCCCTTCTTCTTGGTCTTCCACAGTGTCGGGCCAAACCCAATCCAGTACTCCGGAACCAGGGCGCCAAACTTCTTCGCAGGAAGCATATGCCCGAGTTCGTGAAGAGCAACGGAGATCAGCAATCCTGCGACAAGGATGAAAAGACCAAGAAGGAACACGCGCTAATCCAGACTGGTTGGAAGTTGATCCAATCCAAGCAGCTCCGAGGATCGCGCGAAAGCCCACTCTTGAGTCTCGAGGACGTCCTCGTATGTCGGGTCGGCAATCCCGGAATGCTCGGAAAGAACTTCCTCGACCGTGTCAACAATCGCTGTCCACGGCGTCAGTCCCCGAAGAAATGCGTCGACCGCTACCTCGTTGGCAGCGTTCAGAACACTGGGATGTGTCGCCGACGCAAGCAGTGCGTCTCGGGCCAACCCCAATGCGGGGAAGGTCGTGCTATCCACGGGTTCGAACGTCCATGCTGTCGCACTCTCCCACTCCAGAGGGCGTCCGACGTCCTCCATGTGGGTGTGCCAATCCAAACCGAGAGCTATCGGAAGACGCATGTCCGGGTAGGAAGCCTGGGCGATGGTCGAACCATCCTGCCAGGTCACCATGGAATGAATGATCGACTGGGGGTGAACCACCGGCGTGATCTGCTGTGGTGCCACGTCAAAGAGCAGTGCGGCTTCAATCAGTTCCAGCCCCTTATTCATCAGGGTTGAGGAGTTGACCGTCACGACCGGGCCCATGGCCCAGGTGGGATGCGCCAGTGCCTCGCTGGCCGTCACGTTCTCCAGTTCCGCACGCTTCTTCCCTCGAAAAGGGCCGCCCGAAGCGGTCAGAACCAGCGAGTGCAGCTCGCTACGTCCCGTGATGACGGGTGAAACCATGCCCTTTTCATGGACTCCGCTGAGGAGTGCCTGGGCGAGAGCGGAGTGCTCCGAGTCAACAGGGACGATCTGACCGGGGTACTGAATGGCCGCACTGACGAGCGAACCGCCAACGACCAGTGACTCTTTGTTGGCGAGGGCGAGGCGACTCCCCGCCTTCAGTGCCTCGAGCGTTGAGGCGAGGCCCACACCTCCGGTGACCCCGTTGAGGACGGTCGTACCGGGAAAGCGTCCCGCAACCTCCTGCGTAGCTGCGGTGCCGGAGATCAGTTCTGCACCGACCCTGCGGCACGCCACCGCGAGCAGGGAGGCCTCAGTGTTCGAGTCTGTCAGTTCTGCGTCGCTCAACTCTCGAGCCACCGCAACGACGGAGGGACCGAACCTAGTCACCTGCGCTGCAAGCAAGGCTAGGTTTGAACCCCCGGCAGCTAGGCCAACGACCTCAAATCGATCCTTGTGCCTCTCAACAACCTCTAAAGCCTGAGTCCCAATCGAGCCTGTTGACCCGAGGATGGTGACCCGGATGGGTGGAAGTGAAGTCACGAGACTGCCATCAGGACCCGGATAGCTGCCCCTAGGAAGGCGTCAACCTGAGCCTCGTTGTAGGCATTTTTACCGCGTGCTGATTTGAAGGTAATAGTCCTTATCGCTGTTTCGGTGATGTTGTCTCGGTCGTCGAAGAAAGCTGCAATACGATTGAGAAACTCGTCGACCTCGGCTACAGAGTATCCACGCCCACGTCCCTCAGGGTGGAGGAAGCGCTCCCCTTCTGGGCGGAGCAGACGGGGATAGAGGACGGTAGCGTCATCCGCGATTTTATCGAACCACTTGTTCTCACCGTGTTCGGCTACAAAGTTGGATCGATCGCGCTGGATGAAAGCCGCCTCAAGCCGGTTCAGCGCAGCGTCGACCAGCTTGGGGTCATAGCCACCTCGAACCAGATCGAAAGCTGCTGTGTAAATCTGCTCCGCTGAAAATGTGTCTGCTGGGACACCACCCTCGTACGCACTGCGGGATTCTGCGAAGAATGCATCCACCTGCTCGGGGTCGTAGCCACGGGACAGTCCCTTCACCA
>CAMFDH010000154.1 GCA_945949035.1 uncultured Actinomyces sp. | reverse complement strand
CGGACCCGGCTGGCCACGCACCTCATGATTTAGACCAGGAACTGCATAGAGAAGTAGGGGGTCTCGGCAACTGCCGAGACCCCCTACTTCATCAATGAACTACTTCTTCACCGGGCGCAGGAAGGTCGCACCCAGCGGAGGAACTGTGAGCGACACCGAATGGTCACGGTTGTTCCAGTGAAGTTCCTCAGCGCGGAGAATGCTCGGGTTGGTCACCCCGGAGCCACCGTAGGCCAGGTCATCAGAGTTGAGGATCTCTTCCCACTCTCCACCAAATGGAAGTCCCACACGGTAGTGCTCGTGAGGGTTGCCAGCAAAGTTGAGCACACAGACCAGGTACTCGGTCTCGCCTTCAGCGTTCTTGCCCTGGCGCAGGTAGGAGATGACGTTATGGTCGGCATCGCCTGCATCTACCCACTCGAAGCCGGTGTAGTCGTCATCCCACATGGCGGGGGAGGAGGTGTAGACACGGTTGAGGTCACGGACCAGACGGGCCACTCCCTGGTGCTCAGGGTTGTCAAGGAGCCACCAGTCGAGGCTATAGGACTCACTCCACTCGCCCTCCTGGGCAAACTCCTGTCCCATGAACAGCAGCTGCTTGCCCGGGTGGGACCACTGGTAGGCGTAGAGCGCACGGGTGTTGGCCAACTTCTGCCACTTATCACCCGGCATCTTGGCGATGATCGAACCCTTACCGTGAACGACCTCATCGTGGGATAGCGGCAGAATGAAGTTCTCTGAGAAGGCGTAAACCAGTGAGAACGTCAGCTCGCCGTGGTGCCAGCGCCGGTTCACAGGATCCTCAGACATGTAGCGCAGGGTGTCGTTCATCCACCCCATGTTCCACTTGAGGCCGTAGCCGAGGCCGCCTCCAGAGGTGACCGCGGTGACTCCCGGCCACGCCGTCGACTCTTCAGCGATCATGACCACACCGGGGTAGCGGCGGTAGGCCGTCGCATTGGTCTCCTGGATGAACTGGATGGCCTCCAGGTTCTCCCGACCCCCGAACTGGTTCGGACGCCATTCACCGTCTTTACGTGAGTAGTCGAGGTAGAGCATCGATGCCACAGCGTCTACGCGCAGCCCGTCAATGTGGAACTCTTCGAACCAGTAGTTGGCGTTGGCAACCAGGAAGTTGCGGACCTCATTACGGCCAAAGTTGAAGACCAGGGTTCCCCAGTCAGGCTGCTCGCCACGCATCGGGTCACCGTCCTCATACAGGGGGGTGCCATCGAAGCGAGCAAGGGCCCAGGAGTCCTTGGGGAAGTGCGCGGGAACCCAGTCCAGGATGACACCGATGCCGGCCTGGTGAAGCTGATCGACAAGGTAGCGGAAGTCATCGGGGTAGCCGAAGCGAGCCGTGGGGGCGTAGTAGGAGGTGACCTGATAGCCCCATGAGCCACCGAACGGGTGTTCCATAACCGGCATGAACTCGACGTGGGTGTACCCCATCTCGAGGAGGTAGGGAACCATCTCATCGGCTAGCTCACGGTAGGACAGACCCTGCTTCCAGGAGCCGATGTGGCACTCGTAGATCGACACCGGACCCTCGTGGAAGTTGGTCGTGGCGCGCTTCTCAAGCCAGGTTTCGTCTTCCCACTCGTAGTTGGACTCGGTGATCACAGAGGCGGTAGCGGGTGGGACTTCGGTGGCTCGTGCCATTGGGTCAGCCTTCTGGAACCAGTTCCCCTCGGGTCCCTGAATCTCAAACTTGTAGCGGGCCCCAATCTGTACCTCGGGGATGAAGAGCTCCCAGATGCCAGAGGATCCCAGGGAGCGCATGGCGGAACCGGCACCATCCCAGTAGTTGAAGTCACCGACTACGCGGACCGCACGGGCATTGGGTGCCCACACGGCAAATGCAACTCCGTTGACTTCTCCGAGGGAACCATTGAGGTGCTTGCGATGGGCGCCGAGGGTGCGCCACAGCTCTTCGAGGCGACCCTCTGCGAAGAGGTGCTGATCCAGCTCTCCCACGAAGGGAAGGAAACGGTAGGGGTCGTCGACAGTGGTCGAGGTTTCGCCGTAGCGGATTCGAAGTCTGTAGTCAGGCACCGTGTTGCCGGGCAGAACTGCGACCCACACGCCATTGTGTTCGTGGTCTGCCGGGTACTCGCCATCAGCGGTAATGACCGTAACCTCATCAGCGAGGTGGCGGACGGTACGAATGGTCACCGATCCGTCTTCAGGGTGGCCGCCAAGTACTGAGTGGGGTGCATGGTACTCACCCCGGGCGACTGCATCCAAGACGTCGGGGGATACGGAAACAGGTTGTTTAGTCATGGTTCAAGTCTCTCATTTTGGCCTTCTTGTCGTGTGATTCTGCAAGTGCTTTAAGTGCGCCGAGGGGAACCGGAAGGTAGTCGGGTCGAAACTGTGCCTCATACTGGACTTCGTAGAGCGCCTTCTCGATCTGGAGGATCTCGAGGACTTCGACATCGGTGTCGAAGAGCTCTCTATACGAACCATAGCCGTCGAGGAAGGCCCGTTGCGCGCGTCTTGTCCAGCCCTGGATATCAGGGTCAACTCGAGCTCGACGCCAGGCGTAATCAAACGACCTCAACATGCCGGCGACATCACGAACTGCCACGTCTGGAACCGAACGGGCCGCAATATCCTTCAGCGGTTCCCCTTCGAAGTCGAGGACGTACCAGGATCCGTCGGGAGTGCGCAGGGTTTGCCCAAGGTGAAGGTCACCGTGGATGCGCTGGGTATCGAGTGCCGCCCCCTGTCGCTCCGAGGCATCTTCGAGGAGCTGGGCCAGATCCGCGGCTAGTTCAGAGCTTGCATCCAGGCCGTCATAGCCTTCTTCGGTCACGGTCTCGAGCGCCTGACGGACCCGGGTGGCAATCGTGGCGGGGGAGAGTGGATCCGAAAGTCCGAGCTCTCCTGCCAGACCATCGTGCATCTCGGCGGTGAGGACCCCGAGTCGGTAGGCCTCCTGGCTAGGATCGGTGCCCCCGGAAGCCAACTCAACGAAGAGATCAAAGCCATCGGTGGCGTCGGCGAGCATCTCCGAGACGACTGCGGAGCAGTAACTTCCGGCAGGGTGTGAGCCAAACTGCGGAAGATACCAGGTCGCGTACATCGCGGGTATTCCCTTGAAATGGGACCGGGTGGGTGCCTCGGGAAGCTCCAGCGCGGGGGGGGAGCCGGCGTGGAGAACACGGAAGACCTTGGCGATCAGCCGGGTGGGTCCGCCCTCAAGAATCACAGAGGTGTTGGACTGCTCCATACCGAGGGGACGAACTCGAGTGGTGGCCCGAAGAAGCTCCGCCTCGGTCCCCTTAAGAACCGTGGCGGACTCTGCCCAGCCCCTCCAGAACACAGGGTCAACCGAACCGTCCCGGAGATTCCACAGGTCCGTGGTTCCGATGGTGCTGCTATCTTCACCCGATGGTGTTCCCCGAGGTTGGTCCCCGACGATCAGAGGGATCTGGAGAATCGGTCCCCCTGGCCCCATGGCAACGACTAGTAGCAGGGCCCTAGCCGAGGTCGGCTCGGCCACTTCGGGCCCCAGCCACCATGCCGCCAGAGCGCGGACTTCATCCGTGCTCTCTTCTGCTTCCGATGTTGCGGGCACGGTGGGGCACCAGCGTTGTTTGCGCACCCAGGGCCACACGGCCCGGAGCGCACTGTGCGCAAGTTCTGCGTCCAGTGCCTCAACCTCGTTGTTGGTCACCGCTGTCATGGCGTCTACCTACTGCGGGGTGCTGACCGAGCGGACTGAGAAGACGTGACCGGTACGGGTCCAGGGGGAAAGTCGAACGTAGTTCTCACGACCCCAGTGGTAGACCTGTCCCCCGAGCTCGTCAACCAGTTCCAGTTCCATTGGCTCGCCGTGGTCGACGTGCCCTTCCGCAACACCGAGGCGCGTGCGCGCCTCCGGCTCGAAGAGGGCTGCCTTGTTGAGGTAGATGGTCGACTCGACCTCGCTGTGGGGGTCGAGGCTGACCACCACGATGACCGTGTCGTCCTCACCTGTGGGGGAGAAGCGAGCGGGCACATGCTTGGAGAAGCAGATGACATTGTCGTTCGAAGTGTGGTGGAAAGAGATCTGGTGCAGCTGCTGCAGCGCGGGATGGTTGGCCCGGGCCTGGTTGAGCTGGGTGAGTAGTTCGCCTATTCCACCATCCTTGATGGCATCCCAGGAACGAGGACGATACTCGTACTTCTCATTGTCGATCTGCTCTTCAAAACCCGGACGCTGGACGTTCTC
>CAMFDH010000153.1 GCA_945949035.1 uncultured Actinomyces sp. | reverse complement strand
GGGCAGCCGTTCATTCTGACGAATCATGGCGTTCCTGTTGGCCGCATTGTCCCGCTTGATGCTCAGCCGGCCAGGCTGCCGATTGCTCGGCCAGCCAAGCGCGTCGGCGGCTGGGCGGCGCTTGCACCTCAGCCGACCCGCAGTGACCGCGCGACGTCGGACATCATTGACGAGCTTCGGGCGGACCGAGTGTGAGCGCCCCCCTTGTTTACGTTGACACTTCGGCGCTCGCCGCACTCCTCATACACCAACCTGAGACTGACGCGTTAGTGGAGTGGCTTGACCATGTAGACGCCAACCTAGTGTCGAGTGATCTTCTGGAGACGGAGCTGCGGCGGGTTGCGGTTAGGGAGGAGCTTGACCAAGCCAGAGTCACCGCGATCCTTGATGGCGTCTCGTTGGCGGCGCTTGATCGTGCCGTTTACCGTTCGGCCGGTTTGCTGCCAATGCGGTACCTCCGGACTCTTGACGCGCTTCATTTGGAAGCGGCTATCCGACTTAGCGTCGATGCCGTTCTCACCTACGATCACCGACTCACAGAGGCGTCCGCAGCTGCTGGGTTCGATGTGGTTGCGCCTAGTCGAAACGCTCGGCAGTGGCACTAGATTTCAAGTAGAAGGTCGAGTTTCTGCGGCGACCGCGTGCTGCCACCCCTGGTGAAGGATCACCCTCCTAATGGCTGGTAACCAGTGGCTTCCACGTGAGGCCGTCACTGCTTATCCATTTGTTCACGTCACCGGAGACCACCCAACTGGCGTAGCCGGTGGTGAGGAGGAAGACGCCGTCGTCGTAACCGAGATCATGGAAATACCGCATTTCCTCCGGGATTGCGGCGGACTGCAGGTCTGCAGGCTGCCAAGTATGGCCATCGTCAATGCTGACCATCAGTGAAAAGTTTGGGCTGGGTGCGAACGCTGCCAGAAGAAGGTGCTCCACCCTCACAAAATCGGTGAAGGCAGCATCCTCAACTATCGTTGCGCCAAGAGCCCACGGCCCATTCGAGCGCTGAGCAAAGGCGTAGGTTCCTTTTTGGCCAAGTGATGAAGCTGTTTGGACGATCCCCAAGTTTCCGCTTGAAGCAACGACGCTTTCAGCAGGATAGACGTCGGGCGAGGTTTGGATCTCTGAAGGAGGCGGTGTGGACTGCGGTGATTGCGGACCTAGTGAAGCCTCAGATGTCAGGTCGTTTGACAGTGCAGCATCGGGCACGCCGAGCCCCAACTGTTCAGCAGAGACGCAGGCCCGTCCCATTAGAAGACCACCGTTGTACAGGTGGTAGCAGGTGGGCGGGTAGTCGCCCCTGGTTCCCAGGTAGGTTGAACCAGCCGCGGCCACTTCCTCCACGACTTCATCCTGGATCAGCGCCGTGAGCAGGCCCCACCCGCTCACAACGACAACACCGGTGACCCCTGCGAGCGCACTCAACACTCGGAACGCTCTACCCAGGGGACTTGGTGAGGTAGACGAACGGACGAGGAAATAAAGAGCAAAGGCTGCATAGGAGCCGGCGCAGAAGGCTAGAAAGAGCAGAACCAGTGTGGCTCCAGGAAGAAGCTGCTGGAAGCTCTTCCCGGAGGGGCCCCACGTGAGGATCGCGCCAACCGGCAGGAGGAGTGTATAGCAACCTAAGAGCAGGCTGGCCGAAGCCGTCGCTGGCGGGCTTGAAGCTGGCCGCTCCACCTGCCGCCGCAAAAGTTGGTGGCGAATGAGAACCTGTTGGAGCGCAGCCACGACCATTGTCGGAATGTAGGCGAGGACGGCTAGAGCTGCCAGTTCGCCCTCGCCCTTCACTCCCAGAACGAATGCCAAGATACTGATAATGAGTGGCGCTGGAGACAGCGATGCGATCATTTGGGGAATGGTCAGAACCGTCTGGCTTCGCCAGATCAGGCGGTGCTGGCCGTAGAGGGTCACTAGTGGGAAGACTACGGGAATTCCGTAGAGAAGGAGTGACCCGAGAAGTGATATCCCTGTTGAGCAACCCCAGTTTTGCAAGTTGCAGGGCGCGTCTGGTGTGGGGCGGCGCCGTCTGAGCGAAAGCCACCAGGCGATGGCAAGCAGTGCGGGCAGGCTTGCCGAGAAAAGAGCGGTTCTCAGCGTGGCTTGCATCGACTCAACCATGCGCTTGAGCCTAGCAGCGAGGTGGTGCTGGCAACCCACCCGAGCTCACTTTCGATCCAGGAGCCGCTCACTGAGGTGACGTGTCGGGGCGGCTTATCTCTGGTGGTTGTTGTGTCCAGAACGTGGTGGAGTTCCGCTTCAACGTTTGATGTGAGCTGATTCTGCTTCGGGGACCCCGTCGATCTTCGTAATCGGCGGGGTCGATGAACTGCCGATTCCGACGCGCGATGACGTCGCAAGGGCGGTGGACTTCGAGTGATCATTCTTGACACAAATGTCATCTCGGAGATCTTTCGGCCCTCGCCGGAGCCTCGTGTCGTCGAGTGGCTCGTGTCCCTGACGGGCGACGTCGCGATCACCTACATCACTCTCGCGGGGCTGATTGCCGGTGGGCGCAGGCTCCCGGACGGCGGACGTAAGGACGAGCTACGCAGAGGATCGAGGAAGCGGTCGCACCGTATCGGGGAAGCCGATCAGTGCTTGCATTCGATGATGACGCGGCGGAGCTCGATGACCTTCGCGTTCCACCCGGCAACCGGCTCGAGGCGCTGAAGGGCGACCGATCCGGTCAGTACAGCATCAGGATCAACGACCCGTCCGGAATGCTAGCTGCATATGAATCTCGCAAATGAGTTGAGAACACTTGTCGGTGCCTATACTCGCAAGAGAATCAGTGTGTTGATCGACTGACTTAAGTCGATTAGATCTGCAACATTGCAGCGGGACAAATAGAAACAAATAGAAAAGGTGTAGAGCAAGATGACTGCACAAAAACCAATGCCAGATTTTGTGGGGGAGGCGAAGGCTCTTCAGAGCGACCTCGTCAATCTACGCCGAGCCATTCACGAGGAACCTGAGCTGGGCCTGGACAACCCAGAAACCCAGAAGCGGATCCTGGCCGCACTGGAGGGACTGCCACTGGAGATCACTCTTGGGAAGGGACTGAGTTCGGTGGTCGCCGTGCTTCGGGGTGGCAGGGAAGGTCCAGCCGTTCTACTGAGGGGAGATACGGATGCCCTGCCTCTCCAGGAAGAGACCGGCTTGCCGTACGCTTCTAAGTTTGAGAAGACTGCTCACGCTTGCGGTCATGACATGCACACGGCAGGACTGGTGGGAGCTGCGAAACTGCTTGCTGCTCACCAAGAGGATCTGCCAGGGGATGTAGTCTTCATGTTCCAGCCCGGTGAAGAGGGCTTTGGTGGGGCCAAGATCATGATTGACGAGGGCGTACTGGATGCCGCCGGAAAGCAGCCCATAGCAGCTTATGCCTTCCATGTAGGTCCCGGCCCACGCGGAGTCATTGCCACCAAAGACGGCACCGCGACAGCGTCCTCCAATCAGATGTACGCGACGATTCGAGGACGTGGAGGACACGGATCCCAGCCTCACAGAGCGATCGACCCGGTGCCCGTTGCGGCGCAGGCGATCCTTTCCATACAGGCGTTCGTCACCCGGATGATGAATGCCTTCGACCCGGTTGTCGTGTCAGTGACCCAGGTGAGCACCGGCGGAAACGCTGTTAACGTGATCCCAGAAGAAGTGACACTTGGGGCGACGATTCGTACCCTTACGGACCAGAGTGTTGACCACCTCGAGACCGGGTTGAAGCAACTGCTGGAAGGGGTGGCCTCTGGCTACGGTTGCGAGGTCGATTTTGAGTTCAGGCGAATCTATCCGCCCACCGTCAACGATTCTGCCACCACTGATATGGCGGTTGAGGATCTGCGCTCAGTCTTCGGCGAGAAGAGGGTTCTGGTGGTAAATGAGCCGATGATGGGATCCGAAGACTTTGCTTTCGTGGCAGATAAGATCCCCTCGACCTTCGCAGGTTTCTTCACGACCCCTCCAGAAATGGATCAGAGCAGGGCCGAGTTCAACCACTCGCCGCGTGCTGTGTTTGATGACGGGGTGCTGAGTGAGCAGGCTGCGGGACTTGCAGTGTTGGCATATGGTCGCTTGCTGAGGGCATCTCAGGAGAACCAGGACCGAGTACAGATCGCAAGCGAGTGAGGGTGCGGTAGCACCCCGGATTGGCGCATTCTCCCCCTTGGGTCTGTATGGTGATAACCGTCGTCATAGAGGGTCGGTGTGCCTACTGTTGTCGTCA
>CAMFDH010000152.1 GCA_945949035.1 uncultured Actinomyces sp. | reverse complement strand
GCCCACGCGGCGTCGTCGCGCGCGACCTCCAGGAGGCCGGCGAGCACCCGCTCAAAGCGGCTCCCCTCGCCGTGGAGGAGCTCTCCGGAGCGCTTCGATGCCGGGGGAAGCGCATCTCGGTCGTCAAAGATGATCTCATCAGCCATGCGAATCGTCGTCATGGGGGTGCGCAGCTCGTGTGAGACGTCCGAGACGAAGCCCTGCTGGAACTTCGACAGGGTGTCGTAGTCGGTGATCTTCGACTGCAGCGACTCTGCCATGTCGTTGAATGTGGCCCCCAGCTGCGCCATCTCATCACGTCCCGCGACACGAACACGGCTGGTCAGGTCACCCGCGGCAAGCCCGCGGGCCGCCACGGCCGCATCCCGCACCGGGGCCAGCAGGCGGTAAACCAGGATGAAGGAAACCATTCCCATCAGGATGAGGACGGGGATCGACCCGACGGTGAGCACCTTGATGATTGATTCCAGTGTCGCCTGCTCCTGGGCCAGGGAGTAGATCACGTACATCTCGTACGGACCCGCCGAGGGGATGTCGATCAGTGCTCCGACGACGATGCCCGGGACCACCCCGGTCTCCGTTGGTAGTGCCACCGACTGCCACAGCCCCATGTCATGGGCGAGGCCGGCCCGCATCTCACTGTTGATCGCATCGGCGAAGTCGGGGTTGCGGTACTCATTGATGCGGAATACCTCGGACGACTCCGGCGAACGCATCAGCAGGACATCGACGGCACCCGCACCGGCGGCCGACTCGCGAATTGTTGTCAGGACCTGGGTGACAGCATCCTGCACCTGGTTGGTCGTTACTGCCGTCGACTGGTCGAGGGCGTTCTGGGCCTGCGAAAAACGGACTGAAGCATCAGCCAGGATCGTCTCCCGGCGCGTCCCAAATAGATCTGTGCGCAGCATGTTGGTGGCGACAAAGATGAAGACCACCAGGATGATTGTCAGAACCAGAGCCAGAGTGACAGAGATGCGAAGCGACAGTGATCCGCTGAGGAACTGGGGCAACCTCTGACGCCAGGGCACCCGCCCCGCGCCGTTTAGGCCCCCCGCGTCCCTTGGAGTTGAGGTTCCGCTCAAGACCCTGTTCCAGCGCGGTAACCCACCCCGCGAACCGTAATCACCAGTGAGGGGCTCTCTGCGTCCCTCTCAATCTTCGAGCGCAGACGCTGCACGTGTACGTTGACCAGGCGGGTGTCAGCGGCGTGACGGTAGCCCCACACCTGCTCCAGTAGCTCTTCGCGGGTAAAGACCCGCCACGGGGCACGGGCCAGAGCGACCAGCAGGTCGAACTCCAGTGGCGTCAGGGCCACACTCTCTTCGCCCCTGCGCACCTCATGCCTTGAGACATCGATGGTGAGGTCGCCAAGTGTCAACTGCTCCTCATCGGCCTCGTTCTGACTGCGCAGACGCGCCCTCACCCGCGCCACCAGCTCTTTGGGCTTGAAGGGCTTGGGGACATAGTCATCGGCACCCGCCTCAAGGCCTGCGACAACATCGGCAGTATCTGAACGGGCCGTGAGCATGATGATGGGAACGTTGGAGACGGCCCGGATATCCTCACAGATCTGAATGCCGTTGCGCCCGGGAAGCATGACGTCGAGCAAGACCAGATGGGGATCACAGGCCTCAAATGCGGCCTGAGCACCACTTCCATCAAAACACTCAGAAACCTCAAATCCCTCAGAGCGCAGGACAATTCCAATCATCTCTGCAAGTGATGCGTCGTCATCGACAACAAGAATCCGTGAAGCCATATGCAGATCGTCCCATGTTCAAGGCCCCCTGTCACCTGTACAGACTGACACAATAGGGATATGAGTTCATATCCAACTGCTCCCTGGCCCTTCGACCCACAGAATCAAGGCTGGGGCGCGCCGCAGACCCCACCACCCCCGGTCATTCCGTTTCATCCCCTGACCCTGGGCAACCTTTTCGACGGCACTTTCGCCGCGATCCGCTCGAACCCCAAGGTCATGTTCACCGTCGCACTGGGAGTCTCAGGGATTCTCGGCCTCATCTCCGGCCTCATCGCCGCCGCCCTTCCCGTTCAGGACCTGACCATCGGTAACGGCATCACCTACGAGTACGAGGCTGATTTCGACTCCCTGGTCCCCGCCTTTGCTGGGATATCGGTCCAGGGGATAGCCGGAATCATCAGTGCGGCTGCCATCGTCCTCATCACCGGCATGCTCGTCCTGTCAGTCACCAACGCGGTGGTGGGGGTCAACCTGGACCTCAGGGCCACCTGGGAGGCCGTGAAGCCTCACATCTGGCGACTGATCGGTACCGCGCTGCTGGTGTGGCTGATCATGCTGGCCCTGGTAGCCCTGACTGTCGCACTGCCAGTCGGAATCGTCTTTATCGGACTCGCCTCCGGTACCGAGAACATCGGCGTAATCGCGCTGGCAATGATCCTGCTCGTCCTCATCGGTAGCGCCCTCATAGTGTGGATCAACGTCCGCCTCTACTTCGCCCCCGTGGCAACAGTTGTCGAAGGCGCCTCCCCGACGGAGGCAATCTCGAGGTCGTGGAGACTGAGCCGCGGTGCCTTTTGGCGCATGTTTGGGCGCGTCCTGCTGATGGGCATCATCCAGTCGATCGTGGTTGGGCTACTCAGCGGCACCCTGTCGATGCTCGTGGTGTTGGCAGGCTCAGTCATCCCCTGGGCCATCTCGGTCTTCCTACTGACCTTCCTCACCAGCTTGGTCACCGGTCTGGCAATGCCGTTCGTGGCCTCATACACGTCTTTGATGTACGTCGACGAACGGATGCGCAAAGAGGATCTGGGGGCCAGCCTCCAGGCCGCCCTCGATGCCCAGCGCGCCTCCGGGGCAACCGCCTAGGCGACTACTGGTCCGGCCCCTCCCCCGTGATGACCGTAAAGCGGTCTCTGCGTCGGAGGGGCGCATACTTATCTTCGCGATCCTCGCCGCGCATCCGCACCGGCTCATTCATCATTTCGGGGACCTCATCGACCTCAGGCTGACCCGCCACATCGCGAATCGCTTCGACGAGGGCGAGCAGGTCGTCCGGGGACGGCGGCGCCGGATCAAAGCGAGTCTGCAGGCGCACCACCTGCCAGCCGCGGGGAACCGTGAGGGACTCGGCGTGAACCTCACACAGGTCATAGGTATGAGGTTCCACCTGGGTTGCTAGAGGACCGAGAACCGCAGTTGAATCCTGGTAGTCATACGTCAGTGTGGCGACAGACCCCCGCGTGCAGCCGGGCTTCGAGCAAAGTCTCACTTGGTCTCCTCTAGAAAATCGGCAGCCCCAATCAAACTGAGCTGCCACGCCCAACCATGGTACCGCCCACCAGAGCCAGATCAGACTAGCCTTGACCCATGTCCGAGCACACCTACCGCAGTCCCGACCGTCTTCGCCTCACCGCGTTGACATCCGGTATGCCCCGCACCAGCGCCCCGGTTGCCCCCGTGCGCCGCAGGGACCGCCACGGGCGCGGAGCTCGCGGACCACGCTTTCACCCGGCTCTGCCCGCATGGGCCACCCGGAAGGAACGCTTCTACGAAGAGGTCGTGCTGGCGGTTTCTGATCTGTCAGCCCGTGAACCCGGCATCTCTGAAATCGAGTTTGGCATCCAGGACGTTCCCCCCTCCGACCCCGCGGAGTGGGAGTCGCACGACGTCGTCCTCGCCCGTACCTTCCCACGGGACCGCAGGCGCGGCCTGGGCGACCGGATCGTCCTCTACCGCCTCCCCATCATGTCGAGGACGAAGGAGAGCGAAGTGGCCGTGGCCCTGCGCATCATCCTGGCCGAGCGCATCTGCGACATCCTTGCCATCAGCCCCGACGACCTGCTGGGTTAGCGTCAGCCCCGATCCGGGAAGAGATCAACCAGCCTGGCCTGAGCCAGCACACCTTCGGTTCCGAGCCCCGCAACGGAACGGACCTCTCCGGCCGGGGTTTCGACTGTGACGATGTAGGCGGCGTAGATCGGGGCGGTGGCTGCCAGTTCGGTCTCGGCCTCAGATCTGAGGAGCGGGAATAGCTCCGAGGTCTGGGGTCCGAGGGTTTTGGTGGCACCCTGCACCTCAACCTGGACGTCCTCGTCACCGGTGTTAGCCACCACCACCGCAACGCTGACCTCAGTGAACCCCAGCTCTTCGGCGACCTCTTCAATCTGGGTCACCGTCGGCATCTGGGCTCCGGTAATGGCGCGCGCCGGTCCCACAACGGTTCGTGAACGGTAGTTACTGTCACGGAC
>CAMFDH010000151.1 GCA_945949035.1 uncultured Actinomyces sp. | reverse complement strand
ACACGCTTCGCCATGGAGGCTTTCTACCACATGGATGGGACCCGGTAGGGTGGAGCCATGACGGATCAGTGGACGGCTCGAACCTCCGCCGGCGCAACATTCTCTCGCGCGATCAGGCGCGATCCGGCTCAGGCGCTACTGGTCTTTGACTTTGACGGGACCCTGTCCCACATTGTCTCTGATCCATCCCAAGCCCGAATGGTTGAGGCCTCAGCTGAAGCCATGAAGCGCCTTGCAAAGGCCAAAGTTCAAATGGCCATCATCTCGGGTCGTCCCGTATCAAGCCTCATCGAGCTCGCAGACGCCTACGATCGGCGCGGGTTGGCGAATGCGCATCTCTTTGGCCAGTACGGGGCTGAGTATTTGAACATGACCACGGGGGAGTTTTCCAAACCCAATCCCAAACCGGAGATCATCAAAGCTCGGACAGATCTGGCAGCCCTGTCACGGGTGTTCCCAGGATCCCATGTAGAGGACAAGGGCCTGGCGGTTGCCCTTCACGTTCGCAACACGGATCATCCGGACTCCGTCTTCGTAGCAGTTGAAGATGAGTGCCGAGAGATCGCTGAACGCTATGGACTGACGGTTGAACCCGGTCGCTACGTCTGGGAACTACGGGGAGCCAGTGTCAACAAGGGGGATGCGCTTCGCGAGCTCATCAGTGAACTCAAACCTGCCGCGGTAATGTTTGCTGGAGACGACCTGGGTGACATCGCGGCTTTCGAGGCCCTTTCCGAGATCAGACTCCATGGTGGGCCTGGGTCCAGCGAACTTAGGAGCACCTGCGCAGTCGTCTCAGCTTCCCCGGAGGCTCCGGATCTCATCAACTACGCGGATATTCTCTGCAAGGGGCCGGATGGTGTTGCAGCTTGGCTTGGATGGCTTGCCAGTGAGGTAACACGGAGATCACCTCGGGACACCGGGCTCGACCTCGAGCAGTACCTCTAATTCCCGACCAACCCCTTGTGAGTCGGATCGGCGCCACCCCAACCTCAAGCAGACGCGATGGGTAAACACCCCTAGACTGAGCCAGCATAGCGATGGGGCCGGCCCGGGCAGTGTCGCCCGGACGCGTTGGTAGAGAGGTGGTTATTCTATGAGGTCGAAGACAGCAATCTTCGTGGACGCGGGCTACCTGATTGCCGCAATGGCAAGCCGTTTGACCGGTTCATCCCTCCGCAGGGGAATCACAGTGAACTACCAGCAGGTGGTGGACTCTCTGGTCGATCTCGTTGATAGGGAGAGTGGTCTTCCTCTGCTGCGGGTCTACTGGTACGACGCGGCGCGAAACGGCGTGTTGGACACAAATCAGGAAGCCATTGCTGCACTTCCCAGGGTCAAGGTAAGGCTTGGAAGAACAGGCGTTGACGGCGAACAGAAGGGGGTTGACCTGCGGATTGGGCTCGACATGGTCGGGCACTCACGTGATGGCGTGGTCGACTCCATTTATCTGGTCTCCGGTGACGATGATCTGACCGAGGCCGTTGAGGAAGCCCAGGCCAAGGGGGTGCAGGTAACGGTTCTGGCGGTCCCCGACTCCACGGGTAAAGCCCACGGGGTGAGCAGGCACCTGACCCGCGCTGCTGATGGCGTGTTAGTGCTGGATGGTGAGCACCTGGATACCTGTGCCAAACCCTCGATGGTCGCTTTCATGCCGACTCCGGGCGCCCCAATGAAGTCCAAGTCCAAGGACCTGCCGAGATCGCCAAGTCCTGCTGACCTGGCGTCTCGAGTGGCGGGACCGGCCCCGGCGCCGACCTCAACCATCGTCTACAGCAGCGGATCTCGATCACCCAGGTATGTGGATTCGACATATTCGGTGGGGGAGGACGAGCTCCAAAGAAAGATTGAGTCAGTAGTAGAGAAGGCCTACCAGGCATGGTCTTCGTCCTATCCGGTTGCTCAGAGGCGTGAAAAACTGGCATTGAAACCGATGGTGCCCAGTGATCTCGACCGTGCAATGCTGCTAGACCTTGCCGACGCTCTTGACAACTACAATCTGGGTGATGACATCCGCGTCCGCCTCCGCTCGGAGCTATGGCGGTTAGTGGATGAGGAGGGCTAGGTCCTTCGGTGCAGGTCAAACACTCGCGAGGGGGTCTTGGCCGGTAGTCTTAGAAGTGGAACTGGCACGTAATCTCAGGGAAGAGGGCGACGATGCGACTGGCCATGGCGATACTGGCAGATAGTGCGAATGTGCGGGAGGGGATGTTGAATGTTCTCTCCGCGGGCATAAGCGAGATGTGGCGTAAAGAGTTCCCGGCCCCCATGGGTGCAGTGATGCCGCTTCTGATTGAGCTCTCTGAGCACGATGAGTTTGAGGTTCTGGTTGTGGAGGCACGCCTGATTCGTCGCGGCGAGAGTGGTAACGACGAGCAGATTGCGTCAATGTCTGGTCAGATAAAGCGTCAGGGAGAAGCAGGTCCGACTACCAACGTACCTTCGGTACTGGGGTGGAACGACACGATGTTGCCTTCACCCGGCGAGTACTACGTGAGGGTGAACGTAGGCGGCGTGGTTTGGACTGATGTGCCGTTTAGGGCGCACAAGCTTCCTGCCGGAGGTTAGAAGAGGCAGATGGGAAAAGGTGGCCAGACCCCCAGGTCCGGCCACCTTTTCATTCTGTTATCCGCAGTCGCTGACTAGATGCCCTTGGCGCGGACGGCCTCGGTCGGCACGGGAATATCACCCACGGCCTCGATGACACCGTACTGGGCCATCATCTGGCCCAGCTCGTTGCCCTCGATGAGCTCACGGATGAACTTCGGCACCGGGTACGGCTTGCGGTCACGCATGTAGGCGGCAGCCTTTAGAAGCTGACGAACGTCGTAAACGGAGTTATAGACCTCCGGTACACCACGATCAACGTTCAGGAGGGTGTAAACCGCGACCATTGCGGTTCGCACCGAGTACTCCGTTGTGAAGATCGTGTCCCGTGAACATTCCGCGAACTGTCCGATAAATGCGAAGTTCGTGACGCCCTCGGGGACAACCTGCGGACGATCCGTTCCATTTCGGGGAAGGAAGAACGCCGTGATGAAGGGCATCATGCAGGGGTTGCAGATCAGGGCCTCTTCTCGCGAAAGCTCATCAATCTCTTCGATCGGGACACCCATCTGGAAGAGCCATTCCTGCGCAATCTCGCGTCCCGTGCAGTCGCGCATCGGCTTCTTGATGAAGTCGCCCTCACGGTCGGTGAACAGGCCGTAGACCCAAACAACGGTCTGATCATCGGGTTGGTTGCTGAACTGGGGTTGGCGGTTGACGGTCCACGACATGAGCCAACCGGAGTCCTTGCAGGTGACTATGCCACCCGTGACAGTCTTGCCGGTGTTTGTGGGGCGTTCGCAAATGTTCTCTATGTACTTGCGAATCCGGTCATCCTTCACGGTGACTGTTGCGGACTCCCACTGGGACTCGTTGGTCTTGGTGCAGAAGTTGTCAGGGTCGCCAAACGAGGGGTCCTGAGCCGCTATCTTTCGCCACAGCCACCAGGAGCCGCCCTCATGGATCTCTGGGTCGAACTTGGCCGGCGTGTCCATGTCTCCCCAGGAGCTGTTTTCTACCAGTGAGCCGTTGGTGACGAAGACCAGGTCATCGTCTGTGAGGTCGAGGACGATTTCTTCACCACCGTGAAGGTAGGTGAGGGTCTTGGCGCGCCTTACGCCCTCGGCTTCGTTGATCTCGAACTGCACATCGGTGACTTTAGAGTCGTTCTGGAAGGTCACGCCGGAGTCACGGAGCCACTTCTTGGCGGGGAGGACCAGGGACTCATACTGGTTGTAGCGGGTGAACTTCAGGACGGAGAAATCAGGAAGCCCCGAAATGTCATGAATAAAACGCTGCACGTAACGCTTCAGTTCGAGGGCGGAATGCCACTCTTCAAAAGCAAACATTGTGCGCCAGTACAGCCAGAAGTTCGACTTGAAGAAGCGTTTCGACATGACTTCATTTATGCGCTTGTCGTAAAGCGTTTCCGGGAGCGCCAAGACCAGTTTTAGAAGGTCGTTCTGCCCGCGCTCACCAAGTGTAAAATCCGGGTCAATCCCGCCGAGCTCCCCCTGGTTTGAGGTTGTGCGATTATAAGAAAAATTGGGGTCCTCTTTATTGAGCCAATAAAACTCATCCAGCACAGAGCCGTCAACCTCCAGGGAGGGGACCGAGCGATACAGATCCCACAGGCATTCGAAATGCGCTTCCATTTCGCGCCCACCGCGAAGCAGCCAACCGGTGAGCTCATTACCTGCT
>CAMFDH010000150.1 GCA_945949035.1 uncultured Actinomyces sp. | reverse complement strand
GGAGCCGAGCGCATCAGCGACCTGGGCCTGAGCCTGGGCGGTCTTGTGGCGGGCCACCAGCTGGTCGCGCTTGACCTTGAGGTCAGCCAGTCGCGACTTCATCTCATTCAGACCGGTCTTCAGCTGCTCCACCGTCTGGTTCTGGGCAATGATCGAAGGCTCCATTACCTTGGCCTGCTCCTCAAAGGAGATCTGCTTGCCGATGGCAACCTTGGCGAGGTTATCCCACTTGTCGGCCTCTGCGGCATTGCCTGAGACTCGAGCAACGTCAGCCTTGTTCGAGGCAGCCAGGGCCTTCGAGCCCCACTCAACCGCGGCTTTGCGGTCCGTCTCGAGGTCCTTCTCTTGGAGGCGGACGTTTCCGATCGTCTGTGCGATTGCCTTTTCAGCCTCTGCGATCTCATTCGTGTAGTCGCGGATAAGCTGGTCGATCATTTTCTGGGGATCTTCAGCCTTGTCGATGAGGGCATTGATGTTTGCCTTCAACAGCTGGGACATGCGGCCAAAGACCGATTGCTTCTGTGTCATTCTGTTTTCTCTTTTCTCATCCAGGCGAGGACGTCCCGCCAATTTGGTTGTTCGTTAGTACAGGTTGTTTTTCTTGCGATTCCTAGAACTTCCCTCTTCCACCGCCACCGCTGGAACCCCGGAAGCCGCCGCCACCACCTCGGAAGCCTCCTCCGCCTCGAGAGCTGCCACCGAAACTGCCGCCGCCGCGGGATCCTCCGCCAAAGCCGCCTCCGCTGCCTCCACCTCGTGAGCTGCCACCGAAGCCCCCGCCACGGTTTGAGCCGCCTCCGCCGAGCATTTGGCCGAGGAGGACACCCCAGAGCAGCGAGTTGTTTCCGGTTGAGCGGTAGTTCACCGGTTGCGGCTGGCTGTACTGGAGCGAGTTCATTGCGTTCTGAGCCGCTGCCAGTGCTGCATTCGAGGCATTGATCGAGGCCTGCGGGTCGCTCTGCTGCAGGCTGCGTGCCTGAGCCAGCTGCGCCTGGGCGTTGGCAAGGGAGGTGCGTGCCTGCATGCTTCCTGAGGATCGGTTGGCAGACAGCATCGCCTCTGCCTGAGAGACCATGGTCTGTGCAGCCGCGACACGCTCAGAGGCCAGCGATGCCCCGCGGATCCGCTGGTCGTTAGCCGAACGAAGTGGGGCGAGAGCTCTGTCGAGGGCATCCTCTGCATTACGCAGCTGCTGCATTGCTGCAAGCGGATCGCCCTGTCCATTGCGGGCCGCCTGTCCGGATTGGATTGCGGCCTGGGCATCTCGAACCAGGGACTGGAAGTTGACCTGGTTCGCTGCCAGACGAGTCACGTCGTCGAGGTCGGCGGTGATTGAGGCAATCGCATTTCCGAGCACCTGGTTCGACTGCGAAATGGTCTGCTCGGCGGTGTTGACCGCGCCGAGAGCCGCAAGTGCGGACTGCAGCTGGGTGGTGGCACGATCGAGTGATTCGACCGCTGCGCCGCGGTTGGAACCCAGTTGCGACCGGGCCTCTTCACAGTTGCGGCGGGCGGCCTGGATCAGAGCTTCAGCCTGGGCCGGCTGGTTCTGCAGGGACTGTAGCTGGGTGGGGGTAAACCGTAACTGAAGGTCCTGAAGGGCCTGTCGACTGCTCTGGACCTGTGACTGAGCCTCATTGAGGCGCGCCTCGAGATCAAAGAGTCGCTGGTCAGCGTTGGTCTGACTGTCTCTCATTTGCTTGAGCTCAGTTTGGGCCTTCTGAACCGGCGGCATCACCTGTGCGATGGTCTTGAGAATCTGGTCCGCTACCTGTGCCTTCTCATTTAGCGAAATCGGATCCTGCAGTTTGGGAAGCAGCAGGAAAGACTGTCCGATGGCCTGCTGCGCAGTCTGAACCGCTGCGTCCAGACTGTCAGCCTGCGCATAGCCAAATTCTGCCCGCGCAAACTGCACCTCATCGGCAGCTGAACGAAGTAACTCATCTGCGGCGAGCAGTTGCTGCTGGGCCGCGCCAATCCGCTCTTCCTGTGCCTTGGGGCCACCCGGGGCGGACATGCCTGCATTCTTGAGCTTGTCCTTCTTCTTCTTTCCCCGTCGGTTGAAGATCAGAACAAAGAGGCCAATGACCAGGGCAAAAATTATGAATCCAAGGAACGTGCTTCCCCCGCCCTCGGACGACCCGCCAGAGGAGCCCGAGCCGATGGAATCACCAATCCCGGACACGAACGTCACGGCTGCCTCAGAAGCTGTGGCTCCGTCCATGGGATCGGTCTGACCAGCCACAGAGAGTGCGTCATCCCAGGCCCTGTCAACAGCACGGTCGCTGATGACATCAGAGTCCTCAGAGATGTTCGTGCACCATGCCGAGTCCCGCTCTTCGTAGGCGAGGGCAAAGATAATGGAGTCCCCCGAAAGCGAAGACTGGTTCCCGGCCTGCGAGCACCAATCGGTCGGATCGTAGCCGGAGAAGTCGGGGACGAGGACTACGTAGGTGTCGATTCCACGGCCCGCCACCAGCGCAATCTCATTCCGAATCGCCCCGGCCTCAGCCGTTGAAAGGAACTTCGAGGGATCAGTGACGGGGTCCGTCAGAGGCATGGGGTTGGTTGCCGGCAGTAGGGATGGGACGGTGCCGGGAGCGGGTGGAGCAGCCGCAGCGGGGGATACAGCCAGCCCAGTTACCACGAGAAGCGCGGTGAGCAGCGCGACGAAGGTGGCCGCCAATCCGCGACGCTGGTCCTTGAAGTAGCTTCTTGCTTTACCAATGTTCACTTCGTCCGGCCCGCCTATGCTTTCCGATCACCGTCTGGCGCGAGGTGCGCCAGGTCACTGTTTCCAGGGTTGAGCCCATACTACCGACAGGAACCGACACAATCGGGTCTCTCTCCAAGAATTTAACGCTGAACAGACTTCCGCGTAGAGCCGACTGGAATGCTCGGGGTTGCACAACCCGGTAGAATGGCTTAACCCAGCAACACGCTGGTGGACAAACATCGAGATGTGGGAGAGAGCAGTGCCTACCGGCAAAGTGAAGTTCTTTGACGTTGATCGCCAGTTTGGGTTTATTGCTGGTGACGACGGTGCGCGCGTGTACCTGCACGCCTCTGTTCTGCCCGCTGATCACCCGGCTCCTAAGCCCGGTACCCGTGTTGAGTACGGGGTGGCAGACGGTCGCCGCGGCCCCCAGGCCATCTCGGTGAAAATCATCGATCAGCCTTCGATTCTTCGAGCCCAGCGACGCAAGCCGCAGGACATGGTTCCTCTGATCGAAGATCTCATTAAGCTGCTCGATAACTCCTCGGACTCACTCCGCAGGGGGCGCTACCCCGCGAACTCACAGCAGATTGCAAAACTGCTCCACGTAGTTGCAGAGGACTTTAATGCCTAAAGAACCAGTCGCTCCAGATGCCCCTGAAGCAGAAGAGCTAAGCCTGCCCAGGGAGGTCCCGGCCGTAGACGTTGAGGCGCCACTGATTGATATGGCTGAGCGGGCTAAGCGCAACCGTGCTTGGCGCAAGGACGCGGTCCTGATGGACGCCGTGAGCATTGCACGTGAAGCAGCGCTGACTGTGGCCCGTGAGGGTTCCATCGGTGAGCACGCCGGGGTTCGAATGGTGGGGGACCGCCTGGCGGCCCACCGTTTCAACTGCCTGGATGAAGGGTATCCGGGCTGGTACTGGGAGGTCACTCTTGGTCGTGCTCCGCGTTCGCGCAAGGCCACGGTTTGCGAGATCGACCTCGCCCCGGGACCCGATGCCCGCCTTGCCCCCGCCTGGATTCCCTGGCGCGACCGCCTTCAGCCGGGGGATATCTCCCGCTCAGATGTCCTTCCCTACGATGCCAACGATGCCCGCCTGCAGAATGGCTTCGAAGAGGTCGATTCCGATGAGGCCGAACTGGTTGGAATTGAAGAGATGGGCCACGGCCGCAAGCGAGTCCTCTCGCAGTACGGCCTCGACCTGGCAGCTGACCGCTGGTACGACTCTCCCCACGGTGCGGTTCCTGGCGTCAAGCCCAATGCGATGTGCGCCAGCTGCGGGTTCCTGATCAAGATGCAGGGCTCCCTGGGGACTCTCTTTGGGGTCTGCGGTAATGAGTGGTCCCCGGATGACGGATCGGTGGTTTCACTCGACCATTCCTGCGGCGCCCATTCTGAGACGGATCAGCCACAGGAGCGTTCTCAGTGGCCGATTATCGACTCGCGGGTGAATGACGACCTGTTTGACCTGGAAGAGTTTTAGCGAAGATTCCGGGTAAGAGAGCGGAAAAGTCTGGGTCTGATCCAGCCTCAGGGCCA
>CAMFDH010000149.1 GCA_945949035.1 uncultured Actinomyces sp. | reverse complement strand
TATTTGTTACCTCGGCCTGCGGCGGTGGTGACTAGGAGCAGAAATGCAGAAGCTTGATTTCCTCGACGCGGAGTCGATGAAGGAGTCCGTCCCGACGTTCCGCCCCGGCGACAACGTCAAGGTTCACGTCAACGTTATTGAAGGTAACCGTTCACGTGTCCAGATCTTCCAGGGCATCGTAATTGGTCGCCAGGGTCACGGTCTGAAAGAGACCTTCACCGTCCGCAAGATTTCCTTCGGTATCGGTGTTGAGCGTACCTTCCCGATTCACGCACCGACGATTGAAGAGATCGAAGTTGTCTCCCGTGGCGATGTTCGCCGCGCCAAGCTCTACTACCTGCGCGATCGCGTTGGTAAGGCAGCTCGCGTCAAGGAGAAGCGCATCAACGTTTCCAAGTAGGTTCGCCTAAGGCCGCACATGCGGCACTTGGTTGATGGCCCAGTCACCGCCTAGCGGTAGACTGGGCCATTATGCATTCGGATGAACCGCACCAGCCCTCAGATACCCAAGGGGATGAGCCTGAGGCGACGTTAGCGGCATCCGCGGACATGCTTCCACCCTCGTTCCCGGTACCAGAAAACCGCGGGGGCCAGCCCACCGGACGTCCGACCTACGACGGCGCGCAGAAGGCCCCTAGGCCGGCACCTCGGCGCTCGCCCCATCCAGCGCGTGCATCGGCGAGGGCGGAACGTCCAGTGGAACCAAGTCGAAGCCTGGGCCGGCGGGTCGGACGAGTTACGCTTGAGTTTCTGGCTGTCTTCGGCATTGCCGCCATCATCGCCCTCGGTCTGCGGGCCTTTGTCGTCCAGGTTTACAAGATCCCCTCAGAGTCAATGTTGGACACACTCTCGGTTGGATCACGCATCGCCGTCAACAATGTTCCCGGCCTCGGCAAAGACATCGAACGCGGTGACGTGGTGGTGTTCCGAGATACCGAGGGGTGGTTGGAACCGGTTGATGAGACCAACCAGAACTTCCTCAACACCGTTGCGGGCCTATTTGGGTTTGCTCCGCAGGGATCCCAGCAGATTGTGGTCAAGCGTGTCATCGGAGTCGGGGGTGACACGGTGACCTGCTGTGATGAGCAGGGGCGGATCTCAGTCAACGGTATTCCGATCGACGAAACCTACCTGGCCGCGGGGGCCGTCCCTTCCACGGCAGAGTTCAGCGTGCAGATCCCCGAGGGGACGTACTGGGTGATGGGGGACAACCGGCAGGATTCGGCAGACTCGGCATATCACTACGAGAATGGCGAGGCAGCTTTCATCCCCAAGTCATCGGTGATTGGCCGCGCCCAGTGGGTCATCTGGCCGCTATCCGAGTGGTCTTACCTGGGGAACCGCGACGTGTTTGATGAGGTCGTGGCACCCTCGGATCAGCCCGGTCAGTCGTGATTTCCTTTCCTGACGGCTCAGTCGATCGTGCACTCATCGACTCGTGGGGTTCGGTGGCCGGGGTTGATGAGGTCGGACGGGGGGCTATCGCCGGTCCCCTCGCAGTGGGGGTCGTCGTCGTTGATGCGGGCTGTGGTGACGCGCCCGCTGGCATTACCGACTCGAAAGCTCTAAGTGCTCTCGCCCGTGAGCAACTGGTGCGTCCCATCCAGCGCTGGGCACGTGCCTCCGCGGTTGGGTGGGCCAGTCCAAAGGAGATCTCACACCTGGGGGTGACCACTGCCCTGAGGACAGCATCACTGAGGGCGTTCGCACTCGTCGAGGTTCAGTTGGCCCGCGGCGCCTTTCCACCTCTGGGAGCCGTGCTTCTCGACGGCAAGCATGACTACCTTTCTGCACCTGCCCCGGGTCTTTTTGATGAGGACGCACCAGCGGTGCGCGACCCCTGGGCGCAAAGTAACGGTGGACCTACCGTGGCGACCCTCGTGAAGGCAGATCTTCACAGCCAGGTGGTTGCTGCCGCATCAATCATCGCGAAGGTGGCGCGGGACCGCTACATGGTTGAGATCCGCGACCCGGGATACGGCTGGGGATCCAACAAGGGGTATGGCTCCAAGGTCCACCTGGAGGCGCTGAGGAGGCGGGGAGCTTCTTCAAGACACCGGTTGGGTTGGAAGCTCCCCGGAGTGAACTAACCTAGGGGTTCTGGAGGCGAGGAAGGGACACCATGAACCGAGATGATATCGAGAGCTACGAGAATGCTTCGGAGCTGGGGTTGTTCAAGGAGTACCGCGACGTTGTAGCACTGTTCAACTATGTGGTTGAAACTGACCGCCGCTTCTACCTCTGCAATGCCGTTGAGCTTCAGGCTCGCCCCGTCGGCAATGACATTTTCTTTGAGCTGACGCTTACGGATGCTTGGGTCTGGGATATCTACAGGCCCACCAGGTTCGTGAAGTCAGTGCGGGTTGTGACGTTTAAGGATGTCAACATAGAAGAGCTCACCAAGCCGGATATGGATATCCCTTCTTAGCCCGATAGGGACTCTCCACACAGCAATTTAGGCGGCCGAATCCACAGGTGTCCGCCGTCTTCGTAGAGGCCGTTTGATTCGAGGCCGATGCTGGGACCGTGAACATAACAACGGATAGCCCCCAGAAGATCGGCAAGGTTGGCGAGGCCGCTGCGGCGGACTTCCTCGAGAGCCAGGGCCACGTCATCCTGGCGCGGAACTGGCGTATCGGGCGCAGCGGCGAACTTGACCTCGTCACCAAGGATGGTGACACCACCGTCTTTGTTGAGGTGAAGACAAGGCGAAGAGGAAGTGGCTTCCTCCCGGTTGAAGCCGTCACCGAAGACAAACTGGCCCAGATGCGTCGGGTTGGGTTGTCATGGGCCTACCGCGAAGGGTGGCGGGGACACTACCGCTTCGACGTCATCGGGGTTCTCCTAGACACGAACGGAACCTCAGAGTTCGACTGGCTGAAGGATGTGGGCCAGTGACCTCCCTGGCCCGAACCTATGCGGTTGCGTTGGCCGGATTACTCGGCACACTCGTCGAGGTACAAACGCACATTGGTCCCGGCATCGTCGGGACGACCCTCGTTGGTCTGCCGGACGCGTCCCTTAGGGAAGCCAAAGAGCGGGTGCGTGCAGCCCTCTTCTCCTGTGCTGTTCCGACGCTCAACAAGCGAATCACCATCAACCTGTCACCGGCCGACCTACCCAAGGCTGGTTCTGGGTTTGATCTCGCAATTGCAGCTTCGATCCTGGTCGCTCGAGGTGAGCTGCCGAACCTGGCTGTAACCGAAACGGTTTTTGCAGCTGAACTGGGACTCGACGGCTCCTTGCAGCCGGTACCGGGAGCCCTGCCCATAGCGCTTGCGGCACGCGAAGCCGGATTCAGGCGCCTCGTGGTTTCTCCGGAAATGATGGGGGAAGCTCGGTTGGTTGGGGGCATAGAGGTGGTGGGTGGGGCTCACCTGGCCGACATACTCACGGTCTTTCGGCAGCGGGGACACTCGCTCATTGACTCCGTTGAGGGATGGGAGATCATCCAGGGCCTGACAGAGCAGAGAGTGCAGCTCGATGGTGATGCACTGCCACACCAGAGTCGAGGCGGATCACTAATCCAGGGGGACGTCCCCGATACCGATATTGCTGATGTTCGTGGTCAACCTGAGGCCGTCCAGGCTCTCGGGATCGCGGCTGCCGGAGGGCATCACATGCTTATGCTCGGGCCGCCGGGCGTTGGTAAGACAATGCTCGCCACCCGGCTGCAGGCGGTTCTACCCGATCTGACAAAGTTCGAGTCGGTGCAAGTCACCGCCCTTCGATCGCTTGTGGGTGGAAACGCTCCGATCGACCAGCTAGCTGTGCGACCGCCACTTGAACAGCCCCATCACTCTGCCTCTCTGGTGTCCCTCATCGGTGGGGGCAGTCCGATTCGTCCCGGGGCAGTCTCTCTTGCGCATGCGGGGGTACTCGTCCTCGACGAAGCGCCAGAGTTTCAAGTTCGGGTGCTCGATGCTCTGCGCCAGCCACTTGAGAGCGGCGTGATCGCGGTCCACAGGGCTCAGCAGCGGGTTGAGTTTCCCGCTCGGTTCCAGATGGTGATGACCGCCAACCCGTGCCCGTGCGGAGGGGCAGTGCGAAGCGGGGAGGATCAGTGCCGCTGCAGCTACGCGCAACGAGACCGCTACTGGGCGCGAATTTCAGGACCGCTTCTTGATCGCCTTGACGTCCGCTTGCGCATCAGTCGCCCCCATCGCAGTGCACTCAACCGTGACCACACCCCGACAACTGCGGAGCTTCGCGAACGGACCACAGAGGCTCGAAGGCGCGCAGCATTTCGTTGGCGTGATGAGGCCTGGAGTGTCAACGCGGAAGCTCCGGGTCGAGTC
>CAMFDH010000148.1 GCA_945949035.1 uncultured Actinomyces sp. | reverse complement strand
TGAACGACGGAAGGGTTACGTTTCCCGGCGGACTGTGGAGATCGCCCTAGTGATGAACCTGGGGACTGGCGTTGCGAAGCCGTTCCCCCAGCTCACCTACCCGAGTCAGACCCGTGGGGGTGACAACGAAGTCAACGGGGTGATCATGGGGTTCCGTAGGGATCAGTCCGGGATCCACAACCTCGTCCTCGAAGCACACCCCCACCCTCACACACTCCGAAGAGAACGACTGCAGTGCCCGGTCGTACCAGCCAGCGCCCCTTCCCAGTCGCCGTCCGTCTAATCCAAAGGCGGTCCCGGGAATCAGGACGAGGGCGGCGTCCTCGGGTCGGACGGTCTCATCAGAGTCAGTCCCAAAGAACTCCCAGGTCGGGGTGGCCCGTCCTCCGCTTCGTAGCGCGTCGGAAGTTGGCACGATGACACGTCCTCCGCGCCTGACCCAGTCGATAAGCAGAGGGAGGACATCCACTTCGGTGGACAGCGGGAGGTAGCCCGCGATCACGGCACCTTCCGGGAGGGTCTCCAGCAGCGGCTCCAAGAGAGAGGTACTGACACCCCGGCTTTCCCCAGCTCCCAGTTGTCTCTGCTCGCGTTTACCGTGCACCGCCGCACCCGCTAGTCGCCTTGCCAAATAGGCGGTTCGCCAGTGACGCTTCTGGACGGTGATGTCAACGAGACTCATGGTGCCATGCTAGCTGCGCCCTGAAGCATGTCGATCCTCGCTCCCCTCAATGCTCAGCGGTTAGGCTGGTGCAGGCAACCCACGAGGGGTTGCGATTTCACTGCTGTGACCAGAAGGTGGCCCTATGCGCTCCGTTGCCGATTTCTACCAGGACTGCCTGCGCAACGCCGACCAGCAGGACCCCCTCGACCTACTGCTACTCGATGCGGTGGGCTGTGTTCTGGCAGAGGACGTCACCGCACCCTTCGACCATCCCTCCGACAACGTGGCAGCTCTTGATGGCTACGCGGTTCGGGCTGAGGACCTTGCCGGAGTGAGTGGACTTTCCCCTGTGGAATTACCCGTAACCGCCGAGGTGGCTTCCGGGCAGGCTCACCCGAGCGGACTTGCCCCCAATACTGCAGTGCGAATCGCTTCAGGTGCGCCCCTACCCATCGGTGCCGACACCGTCGTCGATCTGATGGACACCGACCACGGAGAGTCCACGGTCACCATCGCAGCCCCGGTAACGCCGGGCCAAAATGTGCGCCGCAGGGGAGAGGACATGCAGGTGGGCCAGGTGATCGTCAAGACCAGGACCCGTCTTGGCCCGGCCCAGATTGCAGCCATCGCTGCGGTGGGGCGCGCCCGCGTCCTCGTTCACCCGCGTCCTCGTGTCGTCATTATTTCGGTTGGTGATGAGCTGCAGGAGCCGGGGGCAGCCCCGCTTGAGGGCAGCGCATTCGATGTCAACGGACAGTCCCTGACTGCGGCGGCGACTGAAGTGGGCGCCGAAACCTTCCGCACCACGGCCGTTCCCGACGACCGGGCAGCGCTGCGCCGCATGATTGATGATCAACTGATGCGAGCCGACCTCATCATCACCACGGGCGGCCTGTCACACGGCTCCGGCAACACGGTGCGCGAAGCTTTGGGAACCGCAGGAACGGTCCGCTTCGACAACGTTGCCGCCTATCCGGGAAGCATGCTGGGTGTGGGAACAGTCAGCGTTGAGGGGGATGAGGACGACGTAACCTCGACCCCGATCTTCTGCCTTCCCGGGGATCCCGTGGCGGCCCAGGTGTGTTTTGAGGTGTTCGTTCGCCCGGCGCTGCGCAAGATGCAGGGCTGGAAGACTCTGAACCGACCCTCGGTGAAGGCCCGTGCAACCACCGATCTCAAGTCCACTCGCGGTATTCGCGAGTTCGTTCGGGTGCGCATCCAGGGGTCGCCGTCCTCGGGCTATGAGGCGCACCCGGTTGGCGATCCGCACTCGCTGTGGCTCTCCGCGCTGGCCGGATCGAACGCGCTGGCAGTGATCCCCGAACAGACCACCAACGTTCCCGAGGGGACGCCACTGACCTGCATGCTGCTCGACTAGAGACCGAAATGTTCACCTTCTTTCGCCCTCGTCGCTCCATTTGGGGCTGGCTTCCGCAGGACCTCGAAGTACGGTTCGAGGGCGAGGAGCTGAGCGAGCTCCTTCACCCCGGACACGGGACCACGAGGGTGGTCTTGCGACCCTGTGTGGGGCGCGATCACCACTCGGTCGAACGGGTGCGGCGCAGCAACGTCGAATGGTTGGGGCAGTGGGAGGCCAGCATTCCCCCCGAGAGCAACTCGCAGGTGCCAACCTGGGAGGAGTTCCCAGCCCTGATGGACCGTCGCCAAGAAGACGGTGAAGCCCTGTCGATGATGGTCGAGGTCGACGGTGAGATCGCGGGTTTGGTGTCGGTGGGGGCAATTGAACGCGGTGCCATGCAACTCGGGGTGCTGGGGTACTGGATTGCCCAGAAGTGGGCCGGCAGGGGGATTACGTCGCTTGCGGTTGCAGCGGTGATCGACCTCGTCCTCAAGGACCTGGGGTTGCACCGGGTTGAGGTTAACGTGAGGCCGGAGAACGTTCCATCCCTCGGGTTGGCACGCAAGCTGCAGCTGCGCGAGGAGGGGTACAAGCCCCGTTTCATGCACATCAATGGTCGGTGGGCTGATCATGTCGGTTTCGCCATCGATCAGGACGACCTCAAGGGCATGGCGGGGCACTCGCTAGTGACAGCCCGGATCCGCCGCGAGGGCACCTGAGACACGGCGCTGGCGAACGCCCTCGGCAGTAGATTTCAAGTCACAAATCCAATTGCACGCGACGCGCGGAGTGGCACGCGTTAATTGCCCGGGAGTCTGCCTATGTTGGAGCCGTGGAATTTGCTGGCATTCTTGTAGCCGTGATCGCGTGCATGATCGTTGTGTACGCGCTGCCTGCAGCAATAGCCCGACGAAAAGCCGTGGTCAGCTCGCGAGAGGGAGATAGGTTCTCTCCGGGGGTTGAGCTGGTTGAGTTTGAATCGGGCAGCGCTGCCCGGAAGCAGGACTCACTTTCCACCCGACCTCTTCTTTCCACATCCCATGCGGCAAGCAGCGAAGGGACTCACATGTCACACCTGGAAGCTTCCGGCGCCGACTCAGGCGCGCCAGCACCCCACACCCCAAAGACGCGCCCGGTCAGCCCCACACAGCAGATGGCCGCGCTGAGGGCCCGACGGGTGGCACGACTGGCCCGCGAACAGGCCGCCGTTCAGCGCCGTGTTGTCGCGGCTGGTCTTGCCGTTGTGCTGACGTTGATCTTCACTATCGTGGCCGCGTTCGGTGCGATGGCATGGGCCTGGTTGGCAGTGCCGGGGTCGCTTCTGGTTGGCACGGTAATCAGCTCGGCTGTGGGTGCGTACCGCGCTCAGCAGCAGAATGCAGCAGAGATGGTCGAGCTTGATGAAATCAAGGTTGCCATCGCCGAGCAGCGCGAACGCGGAGAGACCCGCCGCCGTGAAGCCGCAAGCAAGCGTGGCGCCGCGAAGCCAGAGGTGGCTGTCAAGAAGGCCCCTAAGAAGGCTCAGCGTAAACCTGTGGAAGTGGTCGAGGACGTCGTTGCTCACGTCGAGGTGGCATCGGAAACAGTGGTTGAGGTTGTGGCTGAATCTGCACCCGAAACCATCATCGAGGTTGTAGCTGTTCGTGAAGAGGCCGTGCGCGAGGAAGTGGTCGTCGAGACCCTAGCTGCCAGCCCCAAGCCCGAGGCCCGCCGTACCTGGGATACCATCCAGCTTCCGCCGGCCCGGGGCAGTAGGCCCGCTCCGGTCATCAACCGCCGCGTTCACGCCGACACCGACCTCGTCCCCATTCTGGAACGCAGGACAAAGGGTGTTCCGGCCCGTCCTCTACGCAAGTCCGACCAGGTTGCTGCAGCATCTGCGACCGCAGCCGCCCTCACCGGACCCACGTTCAGGTTCGATCTGGATGCGGTTCTGGAGCAGCGCCGGGCCCAGTAGCCACCAACAACGCGGAAGCACCAAGAGAATCCGCACACTACTTCAGTTAGCACGCCCCTGGTGACAAACCATCACCTCGGGCGTGCTAACATTTTTAGGCACAGAACCTGCGGGTTCGTCGGGGGCTATGGCGCAGTTGGTAGCGCGTCTCGTTCGCAATGAGAAGGTCAGGGGTTCGAATCCCCTTAGCTCCACCAATCCACAATACGCACCGTTGCGGGCAAACCAACCACTAATCGAGCATTGTGCTTGCGGCCCATTTCGGGGTCCGTTCAGCCATTCGTCGCTCACGCATCTATCAGATTCTGGACGGTAGGCCCTGCTGTGTTCGCC
>CAMFDH010000147.1 GCA_945949035.1 uncultured Actinomyces sp. | reverse complement strand
CCTTGTCGCGTTCGATGTCGGCGTGGATCATCTGCCTCGTCCGCACTTCGCATCCATTGACTTCGTGGTCCCACTCGTTGAGCGCAACCTCCAGCAGGCTCATGTTGATGCGCACGACACTCATCGCATCTGCGAGTTGGTCCACATGGGTCGGTTCAGCGGGGTCCGGCTTCAGTTGCACCTTCAGGCCGCTGGATGCGACAAGCGCACGGATCTGATGCTGAATCTTCAGCATTTCCTGAAACTGTTGCAGCATCTCACTCTTCCGGTCGTCCTTCATGGCGTTCGCTGTGCCACGCAGGGAGAGAGGGGTGACTGATTCTTCAAGGCTTTCTCTGTCGATTCATCAGTCTCCGTGTAGGGAGATGACGATACGGTTCCACAGCGTCCTCGGGTGACCTGGGCAGATCCCGGGGTACGCCGGATTGTAATCTCTACACAGGGCGCACTCTTCCATGTTCCCGTTGCAGCACCACGGGTCCTCGTAAGGGAACTCTTCCTCATCCTTGTTCATTCGAACATTCTGGCAGGTGTTTCCAGAAAAGTTAGGGGGCTTCCTCAATCAGTTACATCGGATCGGTCAGTCGTCCGCGTAGCACTCCGCCCACGTCCTGCCCGGTCCGTTGACGCCACAGGAGAACGTCACGCCCTGCCATGTGATGGCCAGAGTCTCCTCCAGCAGCTTGGCGACCTCGCCGACCCGCTCCTTGGGGACGGAGAAGACGCCTTCGTCGTGCACGATCGCCACCAGCATCCGCTGCACATCCTTCGGCAGGGCGAGTAGGCCCTCCATCAGAATCTCCCTGGTGGTCGACTGTCCGTACAGCGCCGGACCCTGCGTATGCGCGTCCTGAGGGTCTGTACGCATTCGTCGGCCGAAGCCGTTGTTCTCGATCCACCCGGACTCCGCCTCCTTGCGGACCTTCTTGGTCCACTTGGCCTTGACTGGGAACTGATCGTCCAAGGCGGCAAAGAACTTCGCCACGGTCGACTTGTCCACGCCCGTGGTGGCAACGACGGACGCCGGGCCCATCGAGTAGGTGGTGGCGAGTGAGATCACCTTGGATTTTTTACGGAATCCCTTGGGGTCCTTGGCCACCTCGTCTTCACCGAACACCGCCTTGGCCATCTCCAGGTACACGTCCTTGCCCGGCTCGAACATCGCCATGTAGGCCGGGTCCTGGCAGTGCGCAGCCACCGAGCGCATGTCACCCTGGTCCAGGTCGACAGTGATCAGGACTTCGTCTTCCCGGCGCGCCACGAACACTGCACGCTGGGCCAGATTTTTCTCGCTACGCTTGCCGATGTTGGTGACAGATGCCTTCACCATGCCGAACCGGCCGGACACCTGAATGCGCCCGATCTGTGAGTGGAACATCCCGGTTTCCTGATCGCAGAGCCGGTGCAGCTCCTCGTACTTCCGGGAGGTCGAGGAGACGATGGAGGCCAGGTTGCACAGCTCCTGCACCTCGGCATTCTCGGGGTACTTGGCGCGCAGCCCCTCATCCCGGTAACGCTCCTTGTAGGAACGGGTCACCCGCTGGCGGGTCCGATAGTCGTACCACTCCTTGGTGACGGGCCTCATTCGGATCCAGGCATCGGAGCTGAGGGCGTCCTTGGCGGTGGAGATCTTGCCGGTGTCGGAGCGCGGAATGTCTTCTGGCTTCACCCCGGCCGAGAGCAAGGCGAACTCAAAGGCGTTGCGCCCGTCAGTGGTGGCGAGCGGAGACTTACGCCCGGACGGCATACCTGGGGCCAGTTTGCACAGCCGCCGGTAGGCATCTGCGGCCTCGGCGGCCTCTTCATGCAGCTTCTCATCCAGGTCGCCAGTGTTCACCCGCCATCCGTAGTGCGTCATGGCCTGGAGCATGCGGGAGACTTCCATCTCCCGTCGGGCGTAGACGTCCTTGCCTTCCTTCCGGAGATTGGCCAACAGGGCGAAGAAGACCTCGGCGGAGGCGACCAGGTCGCCATCGAGGTAGGCGATCAGGTCCGGGTCGTCGGCGGGGATGAGGTGGTAAGTGCCAATTTCCTTGTACTGCTGGGCGACGGCCTTTTTGAGGGCGGTGGCTTCACGTCCGGTCCTTGAGGCGGCTGCGGCTTCCTGGAGGCGCACGAGGGTCTTGGAGGCGAGGTCGGTGACCGAGTCGGTTTTGCCCGCAACCCCGAGACGCTTGGCGACAGCATCCAGGTTGTACAGGATCGGCATCATCGTCTTGGGGGCGGGCGGGTCCGCGATGCGGGCCAGCACCATGGTGTCCCACGCCTTGGCGAGGAGTTCTTCGTAGTCGGCACCGGCATGGACCGCCAGTGCCGGGATGTCGAAGGCGTGGATGTTGTGCCCGAAGATCAGCTTTGCCTTGGTCAGGGCATCGAGAAGTTCATGGACATCTGTTGTGGTGTGCGTTCCTTCGGAATCGATCCATCCACAGCGCACGAAGTATGACTCGGGCTCTTTCCAGCGGTAAAGATGGTCAGCAGAGCCGGTCTCCAGGTCGAATCCGACCCAGCCTTCCGGAATGGCCTTCATCGTTCAGTACCTTCCTGAAGTTGCTGCGGGAAGATGGTAGGCGTACTCCCACTGTTGGATCTTGTCGAAGTAGGACTCGTCGGGAGACTCGCCCTTGCGGAGCTTCGGCAGCCCCGGGATGCAAAGATGGAAGGGAAGATGGCTCTCGTCAGGGACGGGGATCGAGGTGGCTCGAAGCTCCCCCAGAGGGGTGCCTGCAATGGCATCACGGACGGCGCGTTGGTCTCCGGGGCGCGGGTCATGTTTCTTTCTCTCTCCTGGGTGGTACTTCCAGTACAGATCGCGAGTTTCCACTGAACACACCTCTCCTGATTCCCAGTCAGGCTTTTCCGGGGAGAATTGGAGACCTCGATCCGGGCGGAGGATTCCTGCCATAGGTACGCCCGAGATCCTGGACAGGAAGGCTTTAGGGACATCTTTCATCAAGGCCATCTCTCTGACGGTCTCGCGGAACTCTTCCTCGCCGTTGGTCGCGGCTGCCAGGAGTTGCTGAATCACCCACACATCACAGCTTCCGGTGATCCGGGTTACCTTCAGATCCGGTGAGCGGATCATCTGCTTCGTCACCGTCGACTGGGGGACACCGGTCATCTCGGCCAGGAAGGTGGAGGAGAACAGCATCAAGGGGCTCACGGCAGTCACTGCCGACGTGAGCTTTTTGCGCGTCCACGAGGATCGGTTGATGTACACCCACCAGACGAAAGACAGCACCTGCCCACGTTCGGCCGGGGTGTAGTGGTGCAGAACATCCACATCGCGGGAGTCTGCCGTCCAGTCCCTGAGCACTACGTGGTTGGGATCTCGCATGACCCGGTCCACTGCGCGCGCCATCTCGGGAAAGGCACGGACGTGCGGAAGAGCTTTGCGAGCCTGGGTCAGTTTTCCGTCGGGGGTGACGGGTCCGCGTGGCCGCCCCGCAGGTCTGCCTGTGGGGCGGTATCCCACAACGGTGCCCCCCTTCTAGGCAGTCGGCGTCACCGTCAGCGACGCTTGGTGACCAGGTACTTGACCCTTCCATTGCCAGGGACGCGCCGGATCAGGTTCGACTTGACCAGCACGTTCAGGTCGGAATCGATCTCACGCTCCTGCATCTTGTGCCGGAAGCGCGCGTAGATCTCGGCCTGGGTGACTCCGTCGAGCCGGGCGCGGATGACCGACAGGATTTCCTCCTGACGGGCACTCCAGGAGGAGTGCATGATCCGGCCTGCCACGGTGACCGCGTGGGCGTACCACTCCTCCGCAAGAGCCAGCGCCTTGTAGACGTGGCGCAGTTCGACCCGCTCTTTGCGCTCAGCCATGGCCAGCAGCACACAGGTCTTCATGAGGGAGTCGCCCATGCGTTTGGCGGTCGCCTCCATCACGTCGTGCATCTCGTGATGGATCGTGGCCTCGTACAAGCTCCACTGTCCGTCCTGGAGGCGCACCCAGGCTTCTTGTTCGAAAGGAATGAGCTTCAGTGCGCCGGGCGGGGTGAGGTCTTGCCAGAAGCTTCGCGCGTCCCGCAGCTCATTTAGCAGCGTGTGCCTCAGACCGTCGAAGGCGTCTTCGGAGCCGTCGTACTGCTCGGAGTACATCATGTCGCGCGTCATGGGCGGCGGGTCCGCCTCGGCGATCAGGAACCGCGCGAGGTGCCCGGACTGGTAGTCCTTGACGGTGAGGACTTCGGTGACCTGGTTCAGCGTTCCTGCGAGGAACATGACGAAGTTGGTGCGCGCCTTGATTGCGTTCTTCTCGGCCTCTTCGTTGCCTTCCAGTCCTGCGGTGGAGGCGCGAAGGGCGACAGGGACACGCCCGCCGTAGAGGTCGGTGAACTT
>CAMFDH010000146.1 GCA_945949035.1 uncultured Actinomyces sp. | reverse complement strand
CGATCATCTTCCGTGGGAAGCGGCCGGATGAGACCAGGAGGTTACCCGTACGAGAAAGCGCAGACTGTAACATCCCAGGAAAGTCCTTAGCATTCACATCCCAGTGTTCCTGGAAGTGCTGTACCGCCTGCCACTTGTACTTCTCCTCAGGCCAAGTGACATCGACAAAATCGCGTTTGTAGTCGGCTAGGTAACCTTCGAATGCAGATCGATCAAACACTGCGGTACTCCTGCTGTCGTCATAACTGTCGTGATAATCAACATTGCCACAGACCTCCGACATTAGAGTCACTCTCGCCTCGACTCCATTGCATCGATGAGCTCCGTGGTCTGGGAGAGAGTTTTGATCCGGCTGACGGAGGGTGCGGGCAAGAGGAGTCTCGCAGGGTTCCACTGACCTGTACCCCTCAGCTTGTCCCTCTTTCTCTATGGCTTGCACATGGGGGAGCGGCGTAGGGTTTTGCCATGGGCATCCTTACATTTGGTCTCAACTTGACCCTGGATGGCTGCGTCGATCATCGAGAGGGCATTGTCGACGACGAGACGCATGCCTACTTCACCGCGCTCATGGATAAGAGTGGGGCAATGCTCTGGGGACGCGTCACCTATGAGTTGATGGAAAGCTACTGGCCCCTGGTAGCTCAGGGGGTTGAGGACGTACCACCGGCGATGAAGGAGTGGGCGCTCAAGCTAGAGGTCAAACCCAAGTATGTCGTTTCCACCACCCGCGCTGAGTTCCCGTGGACTAATAGTCACCACCTCGTCGGTGACCTGCGTGAGGCCGTTCAAGAGCTCAAGGAAGCCACCCCGGACGGAGTCTTAATCGGCAGTGGAAAGTTGGCCCTTGAACTGGACCGCATGGGGCTGATTGACGAGTACCGATTCCTCGTTCATCCGCTCATAGCCGGACACGGTCCGACGCTGTACGAGGGCCGTATGGACCAAACCCGTCGACTCGAGTTGATCTCGTCCTTCCCCATGAGCAATGGGGTGGTGGCGCTGCACTACCGAAGGGCTGACTGAAGCAAAGAGATAGGAAGACTCCGGCTGTTCAGAGGGATTCCCCAGATGACTAGCTGTGCCCCGTCGCCCAGGCTTCATTAGAAATGTCGAGTTCGCCGGCCATATCCCGTAGGAAGCGAGCCACGACCTCCCTTTCCTTCGGTGTCAAACGCGCCGCTGCGTGGAATCGCTTAGCCTGCTGGCGCCCGACCGTGGACATTGCGGCCTCACGCGTCTGTGGCGTGATTGCGAGGGCGATGGCGCGCCGGTCATCGGGGTGAATGGAACGGGTGATGTGTCCGCCGCGTTCGAGTCGATCGAGCAGCTTGGTAGTTGACGCCGTCGAGATCTTGAGGTGAGCGGCAAGCATGCTCGGGGTGGCTATCTCGCCACTGTTGGCCTTGACGATGAGGTAGTGCAGGGCCCGCATGTCGTTCCGGCCCAGTTTCATATAGGTCAGCGATGCCTCTGTTAGTAGGTCTTCGGCATCCCTCAGCGCCTTCAGGGCAGACATGATCTCCCCGATCTGGCGCATTGAGACATCATCCATTTGGGATCGCTCAACCAGCCTGCTATCAGGGTCATTCACTTCGACATCGTAGAGACCAGGGACATCCTCTGGCATTGAAGTATTACTCGCCATGGTGTTATATTAGCCCAGATCGTTTATTAGCCAAGTTAGATAAAGCAACTTAGCTAGGTAAGGTGGGAAATTATGGAAACTGAGCTGGCAAAACAGCAGGCGAAGCCTAGGCATGAGGGGCAGAAGGGTCGACGTTGGGCAAGAATCCTGATTCCCGCTCTGCTGATCCTTCTGTGGCTCGCTGCCGGAAGTGTGGGTGGCCCCTACTTCGGCCGTGTTGGTGAGGTTTCCTCCAATGAGCAGGGTGCCTACCTTCCGTCCTCATCCGATGCGACCCAGGTGCAGGAACGCCAGGCTGACTTCCGCGACTCCGACGCCATTCCGGCGGTGGTGGTTATGGACAGCGATGTGCCGCTGACCCAGGAACAGCTGGGACAACTAAGTGAGGCCGTTGCATCCCTTCCACAGAACGTGGCGGGTGTGTCAACCGAAATCTCGCCCCTCATTCCGTCCGAGGACGGCCTGGCAGCCCAGGTGTTCGTTCCCATCGAGGATGCCGATAACGTCCTCGAAGTCACCGCGGCAATAGGGGAGGATCTGCGGGCCTCCGCTCCCGAGGGCGTTCAGGTCTACGTCACCGGGCCCGCCGGGTTCACGTCCGACCTCGCCAACGCATTTGCTGGGATTGACGGGCTTCTCCTCGGTGTCGCCCTCATCGCTGTTTTCATCATCCTGGTGGTCGTCTACCGCTCTCTACTGCTGCCGGTGGCGGTCCTAACCACCAGCATGATGGCGCTGACGGTCGCACTGCTGACCAACTGGTGGCTCGCCAAAGCTGGACTGTTCATGCTGTCCGGGCAGACCCAGGGCATCCTCTTCATTCTTGTCATCGGTGCTGCTACCGACTACTCGCTTCTCTACGTCTCCCGCTACCGGGAAGAGCTAAGGAAGACTCGGGACAAGGGGGTCGCAACCAAGCAGGCTCTGCGCGCATCAGTCGAGCCGATTCTGGCCTCCGGTGGCACGGTTATCGCGGGGTTACTGTGTTTGCTGCTGTCCGACCTCAAGTCCAACAGTGCGCTGGGTCCGGTAGCGTCAGTCGGCATCATATTCGCGATGCTGGCTGCCCTCACCCTGCTTCCCTCGATCCTCTTCGCATTCGGCAGGGCGGCGTTTTGGCCGCAAGTTCCCCACTACGAGCCCGAGGTCGTTGCTGAAGAACACGGCATGCCGGTTGGTATCTGGGCTCGCCTGGCCAAGAAGATCCGCTCCAACCCGCGTCCCATCTGGGTGGTTACGGTAGTCGTCCTCATCGCCGGAGTGTTCGGCGCCGGACAACTCAACGCCTCAGGTGTCTCGCAGTCCGACCTCATCCTGGGCCCCAGTGAGGCCCGCGACGGACAGGTGGTCCTGGGGGATCACTTCCCGGGTGGTTCCGGCAGTCCGATGTACGTCCTGACGTCCGAGGACGAACTGCAGCCGACCGTGGATACCCTGCTTGGACTTGAGGGTGTGGATAGCATCGCGGTTACGGCCGCAGACTCACCGAGTGGTACCGCCCTCGTCACCGCCGAGGGAATCCAGGCATTCGGACCGCCCGGAACCCCGGCGCCAGAACCGACCGTATCCAACGGTGAGGTGTTGCTTCAGGTCACCCTGACAGACGCCGCGGACTCAGAAGCTGCGGAGCAAACCGTTCGTACCGCACGGGCCGAACTGACCGACACCGGCGCCCTCATCGGCGGGGTGACGGCAACGGCGGTGGACACGAATGACGCCTCGATTCACGACCGCACCCTCATCATTCCCGTGGTGCTTGTGGTCATCCTGGTGATTCTCATGCTGCTGCTGCGTTCAGTGGTGGCACCCCTGATCCTCATCGGCACGACCGTCCTCTCCTTCGGGACCGCCCTCGGTGTTGCCGCGCTGATGTTCAACTACGTCTTCAAGTTCCCGGGCGTTGACCCCGCGGTGCCGCTGTACGGCTTCGTGTTCCTGGTTGCCCTGGGCATTGACTACAACATCTTCCTGATGACACGGGTGCGGGAGGAGTCGATCAAACACGGCACCCGCGACGGAATCTCACGCGGGCTGGCCATTACTGGGGGAGTTATCACCTCGGCCGGTCTGGTCCTAGCTGCGACGTTTGCGGCGCTTGCGGTCATCCCGATTCTGTTCCTGGCGCAGATTGCCTTCATCGTCGCGTTCGGCGTTCTGTTGGATACCTTCATCGTGCGGTCGCTGCTTGTACCGGCCCTGGCTACGGACATCGGGCGCACGATCTGGTGGCCGTCGAAGTTGGCGAAGGGCGGGGAGTAGCCATCCGGGCTAAATGAGTGACGTGCTGACACCTGACGCTCTGAGACTTTTGCTCAGGTAATGAGTTGGTAGGTGTCAGCAGGTCTACTCCCGGAAACAAGCGTCAGCCGGTAGCGCGAATCTCGAAGTATGTTTCTAGAGCGTCACGCAACACGTCGGATTCATTGCGGTGCTCGCGCTCAGCCAGTTCCACTATGCGATCCTTGAGTTCTTGGGTTACACGTGCGCGCACCACGGGTGATGCCCCGGACCTGGCTCCGATGCTTGGGCGACCAACCGTAATGCGTGTAATCTCTTCAAGGCTTGTTGCACCGGTAGCGTTTGTGAGGCTATGCCTTGCTTCGGCTGCAGCTTCTGAGCCCCGGCGAACGGTGCCAGGCTTCACCTTGAGTTCTCCGCGCTCTGCGCGTGCTGCGAGTTCGTCGTAGTTTGTGCTCATCGTGCTACATCCCCTCGTCGAGTAGGTGTCGAAACAGGTCGCTTAGTGGCATCGCATGGAAGATCACG
>CAMFDH010000145.1 GCA_945949035.1 uncultured Actinomyces sp. | reverse complement strand
GGTGGCCTCGGCATGGACCTGGCCGCGGGGGCAATGACCGCCACGATGGCGATGAGGATTGCGGCTGCTACGAGCAGCCCAACGGGTGTGGAGAAGAACTGAGTTAGGGCTTCCATCAACTTTTCCTAAAGGCCGGTTTCGGCGGGGTCTGAAGGACTGCGCCAGTGCGGCTGACCTTCTTCGTGTCCTGAAGTTTCGTGTGACTCACCAAGGTGGCTGACCCACTGTTCCAGGTCATCAACACTTGGTGGCGGGGGTGGAGGGGGAACAGCGCTCTCGTGGGCCGGAGTCTCCTCCTCGACGGGAAGATCAGCTTCGGGAAGAACTTCTTCCTCGATCACCTCGGCCACCTCGTCAACGATGTCCTCGTCCGAGTAATCGGGGGCCACGTCTTCGCCCAGGCTCTCAGGGACAACGTTCTCATCCGAGTTCTCGGAGACCTCGTCCTCGGTCTTGGTGAACCTCTCCTTGAGTTGAGCGGTTGTTGCGACAAGCCAGGCTCCTGCACCAGAGGATGCGGCTTTCGCGCCAGCTAGCCAACCTTGTGCCACCTCCGTGAACGGGACCTTACTGGCCTCTGCCTTTTCTTCCCAGTTGCCCTGGTCGTCATAGGTCTCTTGGGGTAGAGCAGCATTGAACAGCGAAATCTCCCCCGTTATCACTGCCGGCTCATAGAAGGGATCACCCTCACCGACTACCGGTTGTGGCGCAGGCGCCGGGCGGGGACTGAGCACGGAGCTGCGGGCAAAGGAGTCGGTGTACTGAGCAATCACGTGAGCCGGAGCCGGCGAAAGTGCGTCCATAACGGCCTGCCGGTCAGGGATCTTTGGCGCGCCAACATAGGCGCTCTGTGCCACCGAGGTGGTTGCCCACATCTCATCCAGGGTGACCCTGCGGGGTTTGACCGGTTTGCCATGCCAGGAGGAGATGCCTACCGCGCGAACGTCCTGGGCCTGGCCCCGAACCGCCACTTGCCACTCTCGACGGGGGCGTCGAACCAGCGCCGCTACAGCAATGACTGTCACGGCCAGAAGAATCAGCACACCAATGGCCAGGTAGAGAGCTAGTTTTGCGCTCACGATTTCTGTTCCTTCAAGGCTGCGCCCTCCTGTCCGACAGTTCCGGCTAGGTGCCAGCCTAGCTTGTTGCCAATGGCTTTCAGCTGGCCATCCGGTGTGACATTACCGCAGTAACTCCGTCTTTCATGGTCACTCCGTAGAGGGCGTCGGCGAACTCCATGGTTCGCTTCTGGTGGGTGATGATCAGCAGCTGACTTTCCTTGCGAAGATCCTCAAGCAGAGAGAGCACCCGCGACAGGTTGATGTCATCGAGTGCCGCCTCAATCTCATCGAGGACGTAGAACGGGGAGGGACGGGCTTCAAAGATGGCGATCAGGTAGGCCAGCGCGGCCAGCGAACGCTCCCCACCGCTGAGCAGGGAGAGTCGGGTGACTCTCTTCCCGGAGGGGCGGGCGTAGATCTCCACCCCGGTACTCAGGGGGTCATCGGGTTCAGTCAGCTCCAAACGTCCGGTTCCACCCGGGAAGAGCTTTGAAAACGTGTGCTCAAACCTCTCCGCGGTGTCGGCAAACGCCGAAGCGAAGGACTCGCGGACCTGAATGTCGATCTCACGGACGAGGGCGAGGAGGTCGGATTTTGAGCGATTCAGATCCTCGACCTGGCTCTCCAGGAAGGTGTAGCGCGCCGAGGCGGCCTCGTACTCTTCGATAGCAAGCGGGTTAACAATTCCCAACCGTGCCAGGCTGCGTTCCGCCCGCGACCTTTCAGCTTCAGCCTGTTCCCTGGTGAACGGAGCTGGCTCGTCCTCTTCCCCGTCGGATGCTTCCGCGGGGGGCTGGGGATTCCACGGCAGGTGGGGACCGTAGAGGGAAATCACCTCGTCGGCAGCGAGCGTGTTGGGCGAGGAAGGCTCGCCCGAAGGCAGCTCATCTTCACCTTCTTCGACCTCATCGGTCGCTTCGGCCCCCGCATGCGAACTTCCGTACTTTTCGAGGAGCATCGGCACGCGAAGCTTGAGGATCTGTCCGTAATCCTCAATCAGAACCCTGGCCTTCTCTTCGAGTTGGTCGACCAGTGAACGCTGTCCCGCAACGGCTACCTCTGTCTGCAGCAGGGTTTCATTCGCCTCTGCCCGCCCGCGTTCGATCTGCCGAATCTGCTCGACGACCTTTTCTAGTTCCTCGGTGAGCTCTTGGTGACGATCACGGGCGGTGGTGCGCAGACTGAGCGCCCGTCCGGCCGCCTCTTCTGAGCGCGCTGCACCGTCCCGGGCCCGAGACATGATGACTTGGAAGCCTGCCACAGCCCCCTTTGCTGCCATTTCGCGAGCCACCTGGCGCTCACGATCCTCCCGAAGGGTCTGCGCCTGGGTTGCAAAAGCCCTGGACTGTCGGTCCGAAGCGGCCGAGCGTTCCCGCGCGATATGGGCATCCAAGCGTGCCTGGTTCTCTACCTCCCAGGCCTTCTGCAGTGCTTCACGAGCCTCGTCAACAGCCCGTGCCACCGCCTCCAGATCCACCTCGTCCTCCGAGGGTGCCTGTTCTGGAACGAGGGCGGCTGCCTTGGCTTCCGCTGCCTGGGCGGCCTCCATCCGAGCTTCGGCCTCACGAACCTGGCGGCTTACCCGCTCTACATCAACCTCTGCGGCATGGGCGAGGGCGTTGAGACGCGCCTGCTCCTGGGCTACCTTGGCGCGCTGCGCATCCGCTGCCCGAAGCTCCGTTAGAGCCTCATTCTTGGACTTTATGGCCGCCTGCATCGCCTCACGAGCCATCCGAACCTTGACGGCACTGGCCTGGAGCCCCTCACGCGCAGCAGCTTCGGCCACCCGGGTTTCTTCCAGGTCCGCTCGAAGGGAAAGGCGAGAGGTCTCTTGCTGTCCTCGCAGTCTGATGAAGTTTGCTCCGACCACAGTTCCGGAGCTGGTGGCCACGTTGATTCGCTTGACTTGATCGGCATGTTCGGCCGTTGACCGAGAACCTAAGAGGCGGTGGAACTCTTCGGCGGCCTCAATAGTTGGAGCAACCCAGGTATCCATCAGGAGTGGGCCGAGGGTTGCGGCGAGACCCTCGGCTGCGACAACGGAAAACGCTGGGACGACTCCCCACTCTGCGCCGATTTCAATCCATTCCTCAGGAATCGAGGCTTGGTTGAGGAGTGAAGTACCCGTCTGGGCAACCAGGCCGGCAGAGTCGAGATCCGGCGCACTGATGCCCGCAGGCAGCTCGCGGAGAAGCTCGGCGTAGCGCTCTTCGCCCTTAACGACATGGGCCGAAAGCAGAGGGCCAAGAACAGCTGTCAGCGCCTCTTCCCAGCCCCGCTCGATCTGCAGGGTGTCCTCGAGACGTGGTGCAGAAATCAACCGGTCACCGAAGGCGCGGATTTGCTCGGAAGCCGAACGCTGGACTCCGTCTCCCCCCGAAAGGGAGGCTTCCAGTGTCTCGCGTCTGGAGCGGAGCCGCGACACCTCAACACCGTGATCACGTTCCTCTCGCTCAGCTTCGGCGAGTAGATCTCGTGACTCCTGTTCCGCTTTTGTGGCGTTCTCGTAGGCTGACGCTTCGGAGTGGACCTCAATGGTGGTTTGCCCATCGGGTCCGGTGATGCCTTGAGCAGCAAAGGCCCTCGCGTCTTGGGATGCCGCAGCATGGCGTTGCTCCGCTGCATCAAGTCGCTGCTGTGCGCTGTCGACCTGTCCTCGAGCTGCCTGTGAGGAAAGGGCAGCGTTCTCTGCCTCTCTCACCAGTCGCGCGTACCTCTCCTGGCGGGAGCGAACATCGCCCTGGGCCTGGCGCAGTGCCTGCTCAGCAGCACGGACGAGGGGTTCGCGCTGCGCACGAGTCGCGGATGCCTCACGGTGGACGGCTTCAGCCTGCGCGGACATGGCACGTTGCTCAGCGGCCTCGGCCTCGGCCTCTTCCGCTCGCTTGACTGCCAGTTGCACAGAACTCTCTGAGATGGCAGTGGGTGTTCTGGCCGCCGAGGATGCCCGTTCCTGGGCGATCTCTTCGATGCCAATGAAACGCTCTCGCTGCTCCGTAAAGTCGCGGTATCGTTCCCCGACCATATCGGCCCGTTCCCGGGCTCGGGTCTGCAACTGGGAGACCATCACCTGGCGGCGCTTGAGCTCATCAAGCTCCTCCGCGCTCACGCGTGCAGCGCCCCGCAACCTCTCAAGTACCTCGCTGTCGCGCGCCAGATCTGCCCGTCCCCTCACAAGGTCCTCACCGAGGATCCTCGCTGTCGCATAGCCAAGGGCGTAGCGAACTCCGGCGGCTTCCCGAGCTGCTTTGGCCTGCCGAGCGAGAGGCCGAAGTCGTGAACGCATCTCTTCGGTGAGGTCGAGGACGCGGACGAGATTGGCATCCATCGACTCGAGCTTGCGAAGGGCGCGCTCCTTTCGGCGACGGTGCTTGGCAAC
>CAMFDH010000144.1 GCA_945949035.1 uncultured Actinomyces sp. | reverse complement strand
GTACCCCCAACGGGATTCGAACCCGTGTCGCCGCCGTGAAAGGGCGGTGTCCTAGGCCTCTAGACGATGGGGGCCTGGAAAGGTTGTTTTTGCAAACTCTCTCTCCAAGAAGGAAAGCATACGTGACCGATGTGCTCTCTTCAAATCCACCTCGAGGACCCTTTCGGAATGTAAGTCGTGGCGTGGTTCCGTAGGCTGGGCCCATGGAAAGTGTTGACGAGGTTGTCGAATCCCTGAGTACAGGCCAATGGCCCTTCGCAGGCATGGTAATCGGCGCCCTGGTAGGCGCCCTCGTCGCGGGGATCATCACCGTTGTTCTCACGCTGGGTCTGCGCAAGAACCTGGTGTCTGATGATCTTAAGCGACGCACTTCACTGCCGTTAGCCCTGCTGTTTACGGCTTTAGGGGCGTGGGTGGGGTTCGTCCTCACCACTCCACCCGAACTGCCCGACTGGTACAAGCATGTCGCCCATGCCCTGCTGGTGGTAGTGATCCTTCTGGGTGGATGGACGTTCTACGCAGGGGTGGGGATCCTTGGAGACAAGGCGATCCTTTCGGACGTGCGCTCCGGGCGGGACATACGCCGCTTCGCCACTCAGGCCCAGATCCTGCGTCGCGTTTCGCAGTGGGGTGTTGTCAGTCTCACGATCGTGCTCGTCCTCTTGACCTTCCCCGAAGCTCGCGCTCCCATGGCTTCGATCCTTGCTTCAGCCGGCTTGATATCGGTCGTGGCAGGTCTGGCGGCGCAGACCACCCTGGGGAACATGATTGCCGGGCTGCAGCTTGCCTTCACCGATGCCCTGCGGGTCGGGGACAACATTGTGGTGCCGGGGGAGGAGCAGCCGGGGGTGGTTGAGGAGATCACGCTGACCTATGTCGTGGTGCGGATCTGGGATGAACGACGCATGATCCTTCCCTCCAGTGAGTTCACCAATAAGGGGTTCGAGAACTGGACTCGTAAGTCGCCAGCGCAGCTGTCTGCCTTCAGTATCGAAGTTGACTGGACGGCTCCAGTGGCAGAGATTCGCGCGGAACTCCAGCGTCTTCTGGAGGCGACAGACCTGTGGGATGGTCGAACTTGGAGCCTGCAGGTCTACGACCTCACCGGACCCTACATGACGCTGCGGGTGACTGTTTCCGGTGAGAACTGGGCTCGACTTCAGGACCTTCGCGCATACCTGCGCGAAAACCTGGTGGGCTGGATTCGGGAAAACACACCTTGGGCTCTGCCGCGGGAACGGCTTGTCACATCTCAGGGGGCTCAGGAGCGACACGTTATGGCTACCGACGCCGTTGATAAGCAGATGCTCACGGGTCCCTCGATGACCGGGCCCTACGGGGGTGGTGACTTCACAAAGGAAGAGTTGGTCAAGCCAGACCCGGATGCGGTGTTCACCCCCGCGGTGTCCGCCCACAAGGTCCACGCGGCACTGTTCAACACGGGCCGAAGTGACTCCGCCAGTGGAACCCGCCTCTTCTCCGGAACTCCCGATGGGCACCGCCGTTCTGCCCTCTTCGCTGGTCCGGGGCAGGAGACCCTGTGGCACCGCACCCTGCGCGCCATGCAGAGGAAGAAGGAAGAGGACTCCATTCCGCAGTCCGGTTTCTTCGATGAGGACGTGGTGAAGGCGGCGCAGATTCAGGCCGCAGCGGACACCCCTGGCGGGAGCGATGCGGGGAAGACTACCGTTGAACCTGATGATTCGTCCTCGAAGGCAGAGGACGCCAATTAAGGAGGACGGCTGTGGCTTTTGAACTGGATGAAGAGACCTGGCGAAAGCGACTGTCGACTCTGGAGTTCCAGGTTCTCAGGCAGGCTTCGACAGAACGTCCCGGTTCCGGAGAATTGCTGTATGAGGAGCGTCCCGGCACCTACTTCTGCAAGGGCTGCGGGCAGGAACTGTTCGATGCCTCAACGAAGTTTGATGCAGGTTGTGGCTGGCCCTCATTCTTCAATGCCAAGCCCGATGCGATTACTGAGGACACGGACTACCTGCTCGGTTACCCGCGCACAGAGATCCGCTGCGCGAACTGCAACTCCCACCTCGGCCACGTCTTCGAGGACGCCCCGCAGACTCCCACGGGTCTGCGCTATTGCATGAACTCGGTGGCCCTGAACTTTGAACCCGTCGCAGAAGGGTCCGAAGGCATCTGAACCGTCCGCTGACGGGACGATCAGCCGACTTCTGGCGCGGCGGATCGATACCCCCTCCCGCCCTTTTTATTGCCGCAGCGCTCTTCCAATACGTTGGGGCGGCAATAGCCATCGGCCTCTTTGGGGTTCTTGATCCCAGCGCGGTGGTGTGGTGGCGGATAGCAATCGGCGCCCTCGGCATGATCCTCATCTGGCGACCGTGGAAGGTGAGTTGGACAGGGCGCACCATTTTCACCTCCGTCCTGTTTGGACTGGCTCTAGCTGGAATGAACCTCGTTTTTTACGAGTCAATCGCGCGCATCCCCCTCGGGGTTGCGGTCTCCGTTGAGTTTGTCGGCCCGGTGGCCGTGGCAGTTTTCCGAGGACGAGGATGGGCGCCGCGAATCGCCGCGCTGATCGCGTTTGGGGGAGTGGCACTGATCGGGGGACTCGGCCTCGATCTGTCGGACCCCCGGGTTCTTGAGGGGTTCCTCTTCGGGCTTGGCGCAGGCGCCGCCTGGGCTCTCTACATCCTGCTTGGATCGCACATTTCGCAGTCAGCACCTTCGGGACCTTCACTGGCGGTCGGCACAGCAGCAGCGAGCATCGTCTTCCTGCCCTTCCTCTGGGGTCCTGTCGTTTCTGAACCTCTGGCTGTTGGATCTGTGTTTACGTGGACGCTGATTCTCTCGCTGGTAGGGGTCGCCCTCTTTTCCTCAACCATTCCCTACTCGATTGAGTCGGTGGCGTTCTCAAGACTGTCCGCTCCCACCTTCGCCCTCCTCACCGCTTTGCTTCCGGCTACCTCCACACTCGTCGGCGCCGTGGCGCTGCAGCAGATTCCTTCGCTAGCAGAGTTGATAGGTTTGGTACTGATCTCAATCGCCGTCTGGCTGGCGTCGAGGCCGTCCCAGGCCGTCTAAGGAGTAACTGTGCTGAACCTGCTGTGGATGATGGTTGTCGGCGTCGTCATCGGAATCGTCGCCAGCATGTTCGTTCCCGGGACCCGCTGGAGTGGGATGGGGTGGACCGTGTTCCTCGGCATCGCAGGTTACGGCCTCGGGGGATGGCTGGGTCTTGAAATGGGAGCTTCCGTCCTCGTCCAGTGGATCACCGGAATCCTGCTGGCGACGATCTTGCTCACTGGTTATGCAGTGGCGGCAAACAGGAGCTCATAACGGGCACAATGTGCTCATGCATCACTCACCGCTTACGCTTCCGCATAATCATGCCTGCCTGACGGTCCACGGACCCGATTCATACGGCATCGTCACCGCAGTCACGGCAATGGTGTCCCGTAATGGCGGCAACATCATCGCCCTCGATCAGTACGCGGATGAATCACGCGACGGCAAGTTCTTCCAGCGCGTCGTTTTCCACAAGGAGGGGCTCGCAGCGGCACTCCCGCAGCTCCGTGAGGATATTGACGACACCCTGAGGCCGTTCGGGCTGAAGTGGGAGCTGAGGGACCAGTCGGTTCCCAAACGTATGGCGATATTGGCATCGAAACAGGACCACTGCCTGCTGGATCTGCTGTGGCGACGCAGGCGTGGTGAACTGCCGGTTTCCATCCCCATGGTGATCTCAAACCACTCTGACACTGCCGAGGACGTGCGTTCCTTTGGTGTTCCCTTCTTCCACGTTCCCTCACAGGCGGGCCCGGACAAGTCGAAGTCGGAAGAGCAGATCCTCGGGCTGCTGCGCGGAAACGTCGACTTCATCGTCCTCGCCCGCTACATGCAGATTCTCTCCGGCGACTTCCTGCGTGAGGTCGGGGTTCCGGTCATCAACATTCACCACTCTTTCCTGCCGGCTTTCATCGGGGCCAACCCGTACCTGAAGGCGAAGGAACGCGGTGTGAAGCTGATTGGTGCCACCTCGCACTACGTCACGGAAGACCTTGACGAGGGGCCCATCATCGACCAGGACACGGTGAGGGTTACCCACGCGGACAGTGTGACTGAGCTGGCGCGACGCGGAGCAGATGTGGAGCGACAGGTGCTGGCGCGGTCCGTCCTCTGGCATGCGGAGGACCGGGTCATTCGGGACGGAAACCAGACCATCGTTTTCTAGCCCGGGTCTGGGCGGCTATTCACGCTTCTCTCGCTTATCAATGAAGCGCCATGGCTCATGCTTTGTGGAGGCGTAGTCGATTCCGATCCGCGGCGTGGAACGAAACTCAACCAGGGCCTCTGTGCGCGGGGTAATGAAGATGTCCCCGCCCGTGAGGTCGGTGCCGTAGTCATCCCCGGTTATCGCAAGGGCCTGGCACAGCTTGCCCGGTCCGTCCGCGATGTTCTTGCGACCAAAGCGCAGTTCGCGC
>CAMFDH010000143.1 GCA_945949035.1 uncultured Actinomyces sp. | reverse complement strand
GGGTTGTTCTGGTCCATGAACTGCGACAGCTGGGAGGTTCCGAAGAACTCCTTGATTGCCGCGGTCAGGGGGCGAATGTTGATCAGCGAGGTCGGGGTGATCGCCTTGGGATCCTGGGTCGACATGCGCTCACGAACCGTGCGCTCCATGCGGGACAGACCGGTACGGATCTGCGCCTGGATCAGTTCACCAACCGAGCGGACACGACGGTTACCGAAGTGGTCGATATCGTCGGTCTCAACGCGGATCTCAGCAGGCTCTCCGTTGCGGAAGCCCGGCAGGACCTTCTCGCCCTTCTGGATGGCCAGCATGTACTTCACGGTGCCGACAATGTCGTCCTCGGTCAGGGTCTTAGCCTTCGCGGGAACGTCAAGGCCGAGCTTCTTGTTGACCTTGTAGCGGCCAACCTTGCCCATGTCGTAACGCTTGGGATCACGGTAGAAGTTGTAGAGCAGCGCATCTCCGGCCTCAACCGAAGCGGGCTCACCCGGGCGAACCTTGCGGTAGATCTCTTCGAGAGCTTCCTCGCGGGTCTCAACCGAATCCTTGGCGAGGGTCTCAAGCAGCAGCGGGTAGTCCTCGAAGAGAACCTCGATCTCCGGTGCGGTGAGGCCGATGGCCTTGAGGAACAGGGTGACGGGCAGCTTACGCTTGCGATCGATACGAACCGAGACGGCATCCCGGCGGTCAATCTCAAACTCAAGCCAGGCACCGCGCGATGGGATGATCCTGGCGCCGTAGGTGTCGCGGTCTGAGTTCGGGTCCGACTGGCGTTCGAAGTAAACGCCGGGGGAACGAACCAGCTGCGAGACAACAACACGCTCGGTGCCGTTGATGATGAAGGTGCCGTCCTCGGTCATCATGGGGAAGTCGCCCATGAAGACGGTCTGGGACTTGATTTCACCGGTCTCTGCGTAGGTGAAGTCAGCCTTCACGTACATCTTGGAGGAGTAGGTGAGATCCCGTTCGCGGCACTCTTCCGGAGAGTGGGCGGGGGGCTCAAGGGTGGGCTCACGGAACTCGAGGAGCATCTCCTTGCGAGCGTCCTCAATACCTGAGGTCTCCTCGAAGATTTCGTCTAGTCCGGACTCACCATCGACCTCTTCACCGCGGGCAATGGCCTGCTGAAGAGCGGTCTGTGAGTACTTGCTCCAGCTGCGTGTGCCGCAGAGCCAGTCGAAGCTGCGGATCTGCAGTTCGAGGAGGTTCGGGGGCTGAAGCGGCTCTCGGAGTTTCGCGAATGAAATACGGTGTGTGGGTTCGTATGCGGCAGAAGTCGCGTTTGAACTGGCAGCCAAAGGGGGTCCTTCCCGGCAGTCTCTGACCTAGTCCCTGACATTCCTTGCCGGCTGAACCGAAGCACTGGTCTTTCGACCCTGACCCGCCTCGTCCTCACCCAACTAGTCGTCAGTTCCTATGTCTGCATGCGGTGCGCGCGATACACCCGGCCCCTAACTGACTCTGTCCTGCACGCTTGGCGCTGATTCGGCGTGTGGATACAGGTCACCTCGGACACATGGGTGCAAATGTTGATCTTATGCAGTGTGGTGGTGTATGGCAACAGATGCATGAGTGAGTTCGCGCACGGCACAACCCAGAAGCCCGCTGATGGGCCCGCTAGGTGGCATGGCTGTTGTCCGCATCCCATCCATGGATCACACAGCGCTGGTGATCACCTACTGTTAGAGATCCTAGACCAAGAGGAGATTCCGCAGTGTCCCCAAGTGCTCAGCCCGACCTCACCGCACGCCTGGATAAGGTACGCCAGCAGATCGACCTCGCTGCGCGAAGTGTCGGCCGTGATCCTGCCGAGGTGCGGATCCTGCCGGTTACCAAGTACACGGATGAGGACGCCATTCGCGCCATCCGTGGACTCGGTTTTCAGGAACTTGGAGAGAACCGAGTGCAGCAGTTGAAGGCACGCGCCGGGGACCTGGCGGCCCTTGAGATTGACTGGGTCCTCATTGGACACCTGCAAACCAACAAGGCCGCTCAGGCGGTACGCGTGGCGCACGAGGTGCAGTCGGTTGATTCGGTGCGGGTCGCCAGTGCGCTCAGCCGAGCTTCCCAGAATCTTTTGGACGAGGGCGAACGGGACCGACCCCTACGGGTTCTGCTGCAGGTCAACACCTCTGGGGAAGAGGCCAAGTCCGGCTTTGAACCCGATGAGGTTCGGGCCTCTTTCGGTGAGCTCCTCAAACTGCCGGCACTGAACATTGCGGGGTTCATGACCATGGCACCGCTGACAGATGATGAGGCCGTGGTGCGACAAACCTTTGCTGATTTGCGCGGGCTACGCGATGAGTTGGCCGCGCTTCATCCCGAGTGTGACCTCCGGGAACTTTCCATGGGGATGTCACATGACTACCGGATTGCAGTTGAAGAGGGGGCCACCACGGTGCGTCTCGGCTCAGTGCTGTTCGGCTAGGGCGACTGCCCCGAGCCATTTGGTGCAAATGAGAAAGACCCCACCCACTCGCATAAAGCGAACTGGATGGGGTCTTTCAGTCGGTGTCTAAACACCAACCAGAGTCATTGACGCGCCGCTAGGCGCAGCAACTACTTCAGGACGACGGTGCCGCCAACAGCTTCGATATCAGCCTTGGCCTTCTCAGCGTCTTCCTTCTTGGCGCCCTCGAGCAGGACTGACGGAACACCGTCAACCTTCTCCTTGGCTTCCTTGAGGCCCAGGCCGGTCAGGGCGCGAACGGCCTTGATAACCTGGATCTTCTCGGAGCCGAAGGACTCAAGAACTACGTCGAACTCGGTCTGCTCTTCTTCAGCAGGTGCATCGGCGCCCGGAGCGGCAGCAACTGCAACAGCAGCCGGAGCAGCAGCGGTAACGTCGAACTCCTCCTCGAACATCTTTACGAAGTCCGAGAGCTCAAGAAGGGTCATTTCCTTGAACTGTGCAATCAGTTCATCATTTGTCATTTTCGCCATGATTTTTCCTCCCACAAAACGAAACTTAGTTTGCTAGGCCACAACCATCCAGGCATCTAACCAAAGACGGTCCGGGAACAGCAGTTCCTTACGCGGCTTCTTCCTGCTTTTCCCGCAGCGCATCGGCCAGACGTACCACCTTGACGGGCAGTGCCTGGAATGCGTATGCAGCCTGCGAAATCTTGGCCTTCATTGCGCCGGCAGCCTTAGCCAACAGCACCTCGCGGGACTCAAGATCAGCGAGCTTCTGTACTGCTTCCTGTGACAGAGCAGCACCTTCCATCGCACCTGACTTCAAAACCAGCTTGTCGTTCTGCTTTGCGAAATCGCGCAGAACCTTTGCTGCCTCAACCGGTTCACCGGTCACGAAAGCAATAGCGGTCGGTCCATTCAGATCTTCTTCGAGGAAATCGAATCCAACCTTCTTGGCAGCCAGAGTTGCAAGGGTGTTCTTGACAACGCGGTATTCGACGCCTTCGCCCAGAGCACGACGCAGATCCTTCATCTGTCCAACACTCAAACCACGGTATTCAGTCAGAAGGACCGCCCCGGAGTCCCGGAACTTGTCCGTAAGCTCTACAACTACGGCATCTTTATCCATCTTCGCCATCTTCCACCTCCTGACATTCAATATTCACCAAACGGTTTACGCCGCCGTAAATGCAAAAATCCCGGAACGCTAGGCGCGCCCCGGGCAATCCAGATCTCTGGAGCAGGCATTCCGGATAAATCCAGTCCACACTGCTGCTCGTTTCACACCTACGTCGGTAACTTTCAGTTCCCACATCTTCACGAATGAGGATGAATCGGGAAACACCTACGGTCTTCGGCTTTGGTTAGCGTAGCAGGGCGCGGGAGTGCGACAAACCCCCAGGGAACAGAATCAGCGGTGAAGCTGCCCACAGTCCCCCACCCGGCCTACTTGGCGGGACGGGCCTCAGGTGGCAGACCGAGGGTTCCCTGCGCCGCCACTGAGCCGTACCAGCCGCCACCCTTACCACGCAGCAGATAGCCGACCCCGACTGCCAGAAGCGCACCCGCAAGCGGCCCAACCACGTAGACCCAGTAGGAGGTGAAGTCCAGGGAGGCCAGTGCCGGACCAAACGATCGGGCGGGGTTCATGGAGGCCCCGGAGATGGGGCTGGCCCACATTCCCGCCAGGGCGATGTAGCTGCCGACCCCAACGGCACCGATGATGCCGATGTTCTGTGCTCCGGATGCTGTTCCGAGGATGATGGTGACGAGGCCGAAGGTAAGGATGAACTCCATCAGCACGGCCTGAACATCACTGAACCCGGCTGCCGGGTAGTTGCCGCCGTGAGAGGCCGAGACCCCGAGGACCGCCGTGAGGAAGTAGGCGGCAGCTGAGGCGCCGAGAATCTGGGTGACGATATAGGGAACCACCCTGGGCCAGGGAAAGTCACCGCGCAGAGCAAACGCCAGGCTGACCGCCGGGTTCAGGTGTGCGCCGGACACCTTACCGAAGGCCATGATGATCGCCATGACCATCATGCCCGGGGCGATGGTTGCCACCGCCCTATCCACCGACCCCTCAACCGCCACGTTCATCATGGGGCCACCAGCTGCTACCAGCACAAGGAAGAATGTGCCGACAAACTCGGC
>CAMFDH010000142.1 GCA_945949035.1 uncultured Actinomyces sp. | reverse complement strand
CCGGCGTTGACTCGAACAAGATGATTTCGGGCATCGCAGGTCTTGGTCACATCATCCTCACCGCGGGACTCATCGTCTTCTTCGTTGCGCTTGGAAAGGCCGTCAACCGTCAGGTTGCTGCTAAGTCCGATGTCGAAGCCGCCTAAGTATCCCCGTTTTGGGGAACAATGACCCCATGACTACCAACGCTTTTCCTGTCGAACCAGAGATCACGGCCCCCGTCGCCCTCGTCAAGAACAACCGCCTCAATCCAGAGGCCGTGGGCTGGATGCGTCAACCGCTTCTTGATACCTCCGGGATTGACGGTCGCCGGACCTGGGGACGGAACAAGCGCTGGGAGTACTGGAACGTCATTACACCGACCCACATCTTGGCACTGACTGCATCGTCGATCGACTATGCGGGGGTGCACGAGGTGTGGGTCTTTGATAGGCGCACCGAGCAGAGTTGGCACGTCTCCCGCTCAGATATTCTGCGCCCGATTGACCTGCCGAAGTCGCTGGAGGACGAGGCGCTCAGGGTTGAGAGCGGCCCCCTGGCGGTGGCGATCGAACCGATGCCGGGGGGCACCCGCCTGCGGGCCCGTATCCCCGGGGCGGCCTTTGACGTGGTGGCAGAGCAGCCGCCAGGCCACGAACGCCTCGGGGTGGTGGTCCCCTGGTCGAAGAAGCGTTTCCAGTACACGGTGAAGGACATCGCCCGGCCCGCTTCGGGATGGGTAGAGACAGATGGGCAGCGCTTCCCTGTTCCGGCGGGGGAGTCCTGGGCGACTCTTGACCATGGTCGAGGACGGTGGCCGCACAGGATCCAGTGGAACTGGGGCGCGGCTTCCGGGTACGTCGAGTTCGAGGGGGCGACGCACGTCCTCGGAATCCAGATGGGGGACCGCTGGACCGAAGGAACCGGCATGACGGAGAACTCTCTCTACTTCGACGGACGCCTGACGAAAGTCGGTTCCCTGACCTGGGACTACGACATCGAAAACTGGCGGAAGCCCTGGCATATCCACGGCCCGCGGGTTGATGTCACCTTTATGCCCTTCTACAACAAACAGGCGAGGACGGACCTCAAGGTCGTTTCCAATCGCACCGATCAGTGTTTTGGCATCTACGGGGGAACCGTAGAAATCGAGGGCGTGGGCCCCGTCGAATTTGATGGCCTGGTTGGTTGGGCTGAAGAAGTGCACAACCGCTGGTAGGGACCGGCCTTTGACCGCCCTGTCCGTTCGGTTAGTCCATGTTGCGGACAAAACCGCGGACGTCTGATCAGTAACAGTGTTTTCACCTCTGGGTTGTAGATAAATGCTAGGTTTTTACCGGGTTGGAATTTTCCCTGACCCGGGCTGACACGCTGCTGAAGTGTTTCAGCCTGCCCGAAAATGCATTCGCTGCGGCTACGTCATGGCCGAAGGTGAGAGTTTTGTGGGCACCACGTAACTGAGAGTAGAAAGGCTGCCGATGACATCGACTTCTACAAAGCCATCCACCCCGCCCCCGGCTTCCTCCACCCAGAAGTCAAACGCAACGATTGGGTTGTGGGGTCTTGTATTCCTGAACGTTACGGCGATCATCTCGCTGAACAACCTGCCGTCAGAGGCGGAGTACGGCCTGTCCGCCGTCTTCTACTACCTCTTCGCAGCGGTCTTTTTCCTTGTTCCCGTGGCCCTGGTAGCAGCCGAGTTGGCGACTGGTTGGCCGGAACGAGGCGGAGTCTTCCGCTGGGTTGGTGAGGCATTCAAGGGGCGCTTCGGCTTCATGGCGATGTTCCTCGCCTGGGTTGAGGTCTGTGTCTTCCTGCCGACCGCTCTGACATTCGGTGCCGTCGCCCTCGCCAACATCAACCCCAACCACAAAGAGGCAATGAGCCTGGCGAACAACAAGTTCTTCATCCTCGCCGTTGTCCTGCTGGTCTACTGGGGTGCTCTCTTTGTTGCACTGCTCGGTTCCCAGGGCATCCAGAAGATGGCCAAGTGGGGCGGTATCATCGGTGTCTTCGTTCCCATGGGCATCCTCATCATCTTCGGCAGTGCCTACATCATCGGTGGCAACAAGGCTGAGATGAAGCTGGGTTGGGATGAACTGATTCCTGACTTCTCAAACTTCTCCAACATCGTTCTGGCCGCCTCGGTCTTCCTGATGTTTGCCGGTATGGAAATGAACGCGGTTCACATCAAGGAAGTTAAGAACTCGGAAAAGACCTACCCCAAGGCAATCTTCCTTTCCGCCATCCTGGTCGTCGCGATCTTCGTTATCGGCACCCTGCTGATCGCCTGGGTCGTCCCCACCAAGGACATCTCCCTGACGACCGCGATTCTGACCACCTACTTCGACATCTTCGCCTGGGCGCACGTGCCGTGGCTGGGTTCCGTCATTGCTGTCATGCTGGCCGTTGGCGTCCTCGTCAATGTCACCACCTGGGTTGCGGGTCCCTCAACCGGTATGTTCGCGGTCGCCAAGGCCGGCTACCTGCCCAAGTTCTTCCACAAGACCAACAAGCACGGTCAGCCCGTGGTTATCCTGCTGGTTCAGTCCGGCCTGGTCTCACTGCTGGCGATCCTCTTCGTCGCGCTGCCTTCGGTTGAGTCGGCCTACCAGATCCTCAACCAGCTGGCCAACATCCTCTACCTGACGGTGTACATGCTGATGTTCGCCTCTGCTATTCACCTGCGCTACAAGGAACCGGAAGCACGCCGTCCGTTCCGCCTGGGTAAGAAGGGTAACGGCCTCATGTGGGTTGTGGCGGGCTTCGGTTTCGCGGCTTCGCTGATTGCCTACGCCTTCTCTTTCATCCCCCCGGACCAGATTTCCGTGGGCAGCCCGGTCACCTACGTCAGCATCCTCGTCGTCCTCGTCGTGGTCTTCTACGCTCTGCCAAATATCATCTACCAGCTGCGTAAGCCGTCCTGGATCACCCCGGATGATGGTTTTGCGCCCTTTGACTGGCAGCTCAAGGAGCAGGGTGCCGCGGCTCCTGCTAAGGTTCCCGCCACCACCTCAGACAAGTAGGAGGACGAGTTGACTAAGTACAACAGGGTTCGTTTCGCAGGTTTCGCCATTCCGACCACGCCTTCCAGCATCGTCGGAGTCGGGGACGTAGATGGCCCGGGAGCCGTGGCGGGGACCTATCCCGCGCTTGCGGATCCGGCAGCTGACATGGCCGCGCGCCTCGACGTGATGGCATCTGCCGTTGACGCGGCTTTTGCCAAGATTGCGACGAAGAATGAGGACGACGTCCTCAACATCTTCGTGGCCCCGGAGTTCTACTGGCACAGCGACATTGGTCCGTACGTGTTCGGTGAGGACGAGGACGACCCGGCCGACACGATTCTCGGCCAGCTCCAGGAGCGCTTCCCCACCGAGAAGTACCCCAACACCATGTTCATCTTCGGGACGGTGATTTCGGCCCAGGTTGACGATCTTGAAGTGATTCTCAACGACCCTTCGGTCGTCGAGCGCAACAAGGTGGTCCGGGCTCTGAGTGAGGGATGGATAAACTCGGTCGGTGCCATTCAGGGCGCCCTGTTCGACATGCTGGTCAACTTCGTCAAGCTGGGGCACTCCTACCCGCAGGTTGAGGTGCGCAACCGCGCCCTCATCATCGGTTCGGAACTGCTGCAGGGTATAACGGGATCGCTGTCGACCACGACCGCCACCACCGAGAAGTACTACGCATCAAACGAGGACTTCCTGCTGTGGGACGTCACCGGGAAGCCGGTTATCACCGAGCAGATCGTGGCCTACCCGGCCATCGACCTCTCGGGAGGTGACCTCAAGCAGAAACCCGAGGACGCCAAGGCTATTTTCCGGGTCGAGGACGGCCCCGTGGTGGGCGTGGAAATATGCCTGGACCACTCGGATCACCGTCTGCGTCGCTCCTCGCAACTTTCGCCGTGGCCGACGGCGGGGGAGGGCGTGCAGCTGCACCTCATTCCCTCCTGCGGGATGCAGTTGCACCCGGCATCGGTGGCCGCGGTTGCCGGTGGTCTGGCATTCAACACGGATGGACTGTACGCCCTCAGTAATGAGGACAGCGGCCAGGTTGTAAAGGCTGATGTTGGCGGTGTCGCCTCAGTCCACGTCGACTACGTTGACGGAACCAACACCACCTACGGCGCCCACACGCAGCTGTCACGGATCGTCACGGGTCCGAAGGGTGCGGATTCGGCGCGGGCCGGGGCCAAGAACGCCACCTTTGAGATTCCCGAGGTCGACGTGACGGTCATTCCCGTTGTTCACACCGCTCAGGTCGAGTCGGTGTTTGCTGGGGGACCGGGTGCGGTGCATATCTACGGACTGGATGAACCGCTGGCGATTTAGGACATCTTTGCGATAAGTCTGAAAGATCCTTATTAGGCTGTGGGGTGGTTGAGCTTTCAACCACCCCACAGGCATCTATCTCGAAGATGCGGTGCTGAACGTATGCCACCCAGCAGTGTGGTGGCGAGAGGCGAAAGGGAATCGTGGCTCAAGTAGCGATTGCTATCGGATTTGCGTTGGTGATTATTACGCTGATCGACACCTTTTTCACGGTCATGAACTACAACCAGCGCGGGCTGCTGGTGAACCCCGCCATCGCCCT
>CAMFDH010000141.1 GCA_945949035.1 uncultured Actinomyces sp. | reverse complement strand
GAAGGAAAGAATGACACGCTCACTGCAGGTGCGCCGGGGATTGGAACGGTTGAAGACAGGCCTGATCTACGGGATGGGTGGCCTGATGGTGCTCGGGGCGGGGCTCGGACTGCTGATGCCCGGATCGCCCTGGCTGTCGGTTCTCATCGGTGTTGTTATCGGCGTGATGATGCTTGCGACCTCGTGGTTCACGACCTCGAAGACAGTTGACGCAGAGGATCCCTCCGTGGTGTGGATCGCCCTCGACTTCGGTATCAAGGTGATCGCGACGGTTGTGGCCCTGGTGGTGGCTAAGAACATTGAGGGCCTTGACGTGATTGTTGTGGCAGTCCTCCTGATTGCCGCGATCGCCGTCAGCTCGATCGTTCAGGTGGTGGCTTTTGCCCCGCGGAAGCGCCAATCGGTCCCCACAGAAACCGAAGACTAGTCAGCAGGGGTCCTAGAGATGACGTCCTCATCGGGAACGATGAGGATTTCTCTTTGCTCGGACATGATCTTGACGAAGCCCGGTTCGGTCTCGAGGACGTAGCCGTTGATGATCCCATCGGTGGTCTCGATGTACTCTTCGGCGACCCACGGGGTGTCGATCGTGGCGGCGATGAGGACGAGCGACAGTGCGAGTATGCCTCCGATGTGGGCACCAAACCGGGCAATGTCCTGATTCCAGCCGACGTGCTTGGCAACCCTGGAGAAAAGCACCAGCGCGACTGATACTGCGACCACGGCAATGGCCACCCACCACATTTCCATGGTGCGAATGAGGACGTAGACCATGGCGATGAGAGCGACGATGAGGAAGGCATTCTTGATACGGCTTCGCGTTACCTTGCGGGAGGCAAGCCAGTAGTCACGGAAAAGCGCCACCGGCAGGGCGACGATGATGAGCAGCCCCGTAAGGGTGGGACGTTCGAAGAGGGTACCGACAAGAATTGACACCGAGTCGTTGAACTCAAAGGATTCGGCTAGGGCGGCGGCGACACTCCAGTCCCACCAGGCCACAGCAAAGATCCTCAGGAAAATCAGCAGGGTCACCAGTCCGGCGGTAAGACCCACCTCACTCGCCTGGGCGAGCCAGGGGTCTCGTCCTTCAGAATCCTCTTCGCCCTCCGCGGTTCCAGTAGCGACGTCAGGCTGGTTCGTAGCTTTGCTATCTGCCGGTTGGCTCACAGATTCTCCTGTTGATTCGGTCACCCGCAGCAGCCGATGCGCCGTGCCACTGCTAGAAACGGTTGTATTCGAGAGTTCTATCACGACTTCGTCTTAGGTCCCAGATTACGAATCGGACTGATAGCATGAACTTCGTCGTGGGGCTTTGTCACTCGACTAACAAGGGTAATGCCTTCGCTGCTGAAGGCGCGACTAACTGGAGGTACGCTCTGACCACGTCAACTGTGGCCGCGCAGGCGCGTGAAAAAGCGTCCGATGTTACCCCCAACCACAAGGAACCCAGCAGGGCTGGTCGTCCGGTCTGGTGGTGGGTTGGCCTCGTTCTACTCGTTGCTGTTGTGGCAATAACGATCTACCCGGGCGTGATCGCGCCGTTTGGTGAGGTAAACTCGGAGGTACACAGTCCCGGAATGGCGGACTTCTTCCCCGAGGCGGTTATCTGGGAGGGCACGGCGTTTGAGTTCAACCGCCTGATCCTGGCCAGGGTCATCGCTGCCGTTGTGGTGGCAGTGATCTTCACGATCACAGCCATCGGTTTGAAGCTGCGCCCCTCTCGCGGACAGGTCCTCATCGAAATGGGCGTCTCGTTCGTTCGGGACAACATCGGCATTGAACTGCTGGGAACCCGTCGCGGTCAGCGCTATGGGACCATCCTCGCCTTCATCTTCTTCGGTGTTCTAGGAATGAACCTCACCGGCATCCTGCCCGGTGTCAACATCGCGGCGTCCTCGGTCATGTCGGTCCCACTTGTGTTCGCAGTGATCTCCTACGTCACCTTCGTTGGTGCGGGTATCAAGGCACGCGGGGGCGTGAAGTTCTTCCGTGAGCAGCTGTTCCCCCCGGGGATCCCCTGGCCCGTCTACTTCCTGCTGACCCCCATCGAGGTCATCTCCACGTTCGTGGTTCGACCTGTTACCCTCGCCATTCGTCTTCTGGCCAATATGATCGCCGGCCACATGCTCCTCGCGCTGACCTACTTTGGTACCCAGGTGCTGCTGCTCGGCGTAACAGCGATGGCCCCCCTCTCGGTTATGACCCTTGCTTCCTCAGTGGTGGTCACACTATTTGAGATCTTTGTGGCCGTACTTCAGGCCTACGTATTCACCGTTCTTACCGCCGTCTACATCAAGATGTCGGTAGAAGCCCACTAGTTCATCCCGCAAGTAAAACTGCCAGTAATAAACCCAAAGGAAGAAACGATGACCGGTTCTATCACAATCCTCGGCTACGGCCTCGCAACCCTCGGCCCCGCCCTCGGCATTGGGCTGCTTGTCGCACACACTCAGGATGCAACAGCACGCCAGCCTGAGGTTGCAGGTCGCCTGTTCACCAACATGATCATCGGTGCATCCCTTGTTGAGGCTCTGGCCCTGATCGGCTTCGTTCTGGCGTTCATCGTCTAATGCTGTTCGCTTTCTCCGTTCCAGCACAGGACCCAGACGTGCCCGTCGTGGGTGGCCTAGATGTCTTGATACCTCCGGTATACGAGATCTTCTGGTCTGCGCTGATCATCCTTGGGCTTTGGCTGGTGCTTGGAAAGGCACTTCCCAAGATCTACGCGATGCTCGATGAGCGTCGCGAGCAGATCGATGCCGGCCTCGATGCTGCCGATAGGGCACACGAGGATGCCTCCCTGGCTAAGCGAGAGCGCGAAGAAATTCTGCGCCTTGCCCAGGAAGAGGCCAAGGGGATCCGCGATGACGCTCAGAAGGATGCCGGACGAATCGTCGCCCAGGCGCGCCATGAGGCACAGGTGGATTCGCAGAGAATCGCCGATGCCGCTAAGCGCCAGATCACGGCGGAACGCACTGCTGCTGCGGTGTCGCTGCGCCAGGATGTCGGTACCCTCGCGACCCAGTTGGCCGAACGTATCGTCGGTGAGCAGTTGACCGATGAGGCGCTTTCCCAGCGTGTTATCGACCGCTTCATGAATGACGTTGAAGCGGACCTGAACACCAACACCATTGGAGTAGATGCCTGATGGGCGCTGAACAGCAGTCAAACCTTAAGGCCGCGCGCGGGCTTCTCAGCCGGGAGATCAGCAAGGGTCCTCAGGGTGAAGAAGTCGGCCGTGACCTCTTCGGGATCTATGACGTGCTGAGTGCCAACAGGCGACTTCTTCGTGGTCTAACTGATCCGGGCCACAGCCCAGAGGCTCGGGGTGGGCTTGCAGCCAAGGTGTTTGCCGGCAAGGTGAGCCCAACTACCGCTCACGTTGTAGAGCTGATGGCCCGTCAGCACTGGGGTCACCCCGAGGAGCTCACCTCTACTGTCCGAGAGCTGGGCATGGATGCCTACGTCCTTGCTGAAGACTACGAGGGGCTCCCCGAACTCAGCCAGCAGCTGGTTGATGCCTACGCACTTATCGCGGGCAACAGGGACCTGCGCATTGAGCTCTCTGATATTGGTCAGGGAGATCCGAAGGAACGCGCAGAGCTGGCTGAGCGGATCTTTGAGGGACACGTCAGCCCTATTGCGACCAAGCTGATCAAGCGAGCCGCACACGACGTGCGCTACGGCCACCTTGTGCAACTGCTGCGTCGCATGGCCGCGCGCGCCTCAGACATGAATGGCCGAATGCTTGTGGTCTGCACGACCGCGAAGCCTCTGACCAAGGCGCAGGCAACCCGGATGGCTTCTCTCGCTGAGAGAAAGTGGGGACGGCCGGTCGACCTGGCCCAGATTGTTAACCCGGACCTCATGGGCGGGTTCCGCCTTGATTCCGGCCAGGAGGCAATCGACACCTCCATCCGCAGTGACATTCGCCTGGCACGGCTAGCACTCACAAAGTAAGCCGGCCTCTGACACATGACTTGGACAACTAAGCGAGTAGGAATGATCAATGACTGATCTTGGGATTCGTCCGGAAGATATTCGGGCTGCACTGGACTCATACATTGAGTCATTTACACCGGTGGATGCCAGCGCTGAAGAGGTCGGTCACGTTACCGAAACCGCTGACGGCATCGCACAGGTCGAGGGACTGCCCGGCGCAATGGCCAACGAACTCTTGAAGTTCCAGGACGGAACGCTCGGCCTCGCGATGAACCTGGAGCCGACCAAGATCGGTACCGTTATCCTCGGTGATTTCTCAGGTATCGAAGAGGGCCAGGAAGTCCGCCGCACCGGAGAGGTTCTTTCCGTGGCTGTCGGTGACGGCTACCTCGGAAGGGTCGTCGACCCGATGGGCAAGCCGATCGACGGTCTTGGTGAGATCACTGACCTGGAGGGCCGACGCGCCCTCGAACTGCAGGCCCCAGGCGTCATGGCCCGCAAGTCGGTTCACGAACCACTGCAGACGGGTCTGAAGGCAATTGACTCAATGATCCCGATTGGTCGCGGCCAGCGACAGCTGATCATTGGTGACCGCCAGACCGGTAAGACCGCCATCGCGATCGACACCATTCTGAACCAGAAGGCCAACTGGGACAGCGGGGATGTCAACA
>CAMFDH010000140.1 GCA_945949035.1 uncultured Actinomyces sp. | reverse complement strand
CCGAACTGCCATCCCAGCCGAACTGAACGGCCGCGGGGGCAATGATGGTCAGGGGGCCGGGCCAGAAGGCCTCCGCAAGTGCTGTCACCGCATCGCGCTGCTCAAGTGAGGTGAACTTACAGAGCCCAAGGAGCTCTTCGGTAAAGGCGCCCAACACGGGTGGCGGCATGCTGTTGTCGCGTCCCTTGGCTCCGAGGAGGCGCATGACTGCAAGGGGCGAGAACGGGTCCGCGCCTATGCCGTAGACTGTGTCGGTGGGTAGTACCACCAGCTCACCACGTCCCACGGCATCAAGCAGCCGTGAGGCGATCCCTTCAGGAAGGTCATCTTCGCCACCGTTCACCCGTGGTGCGATATCTCTGTAAACGGCCATGTCTCCCCCGTCTATGCCTTGGTCGCCTTGAGGAATCTTGGCTTCCCAGCCAGATCACTGATGGTTGTCGAATCGCTAAAACCAACGCTGAGGGCCTGGTCCCTAAGTGCAGGTCCCTGGCTCTCACCATGTTCCATCAGCAGTGTTCCCCCCTGCTTGAGCAGAGCGAACGCCCTGTTGACAATGCCACGTGGCGTCACCAATCCGTCTTCGCCTCCACCATAAAGCGCAATCTCTGGGTCCACCTGAGCTTCACGCTGGGTTGGGGCATCTGCCACACCCACGTAGGGCGGGTTGGACGCAATCAGATCGAAAGTGCCCTCCTCACCGACTAGGGCGCGGGTGGCATCACCGATCTCAACGCGGATCGAAGATCCGGCAGGAAGGGACGCGACAGAGCGGACATTCGCGTTGAGGAACCTGGCCGCACCGGGATCGAGCTCAACCAGAGTCACCCTGGTCTCGCTGCGCTCACTCGCCAGCGCCAGTCCGATCGCACCGGAACCTGAACAGAGATCCGCAACGATGCGTTCGCCCTCACCCAGAGCCTCCAGGGCAAGATCAACGATCATCTCCGTCTCAGGACGCACCACAAACACCCCGGGGCCAGCCTTCAGGGTGAGGTAGCGGAAATGCATCTGCCCCGTGATGTGCTGGAGCGGAACCCTCGCCCTACGCTGAGCGATGGCACTGCGGTACTTCTCTGCAGCACGAATCCCGGCTTCTGAGGGAGCTGTGATCAGCGAGTCAACGCCGAGGGCCCACTCAAGGAGCCAGCGTGCTTCGATCTGAGCCAGTCCCATCCTCGTCAGCTCTTGGCTCCCCCACTTCAGCAGGGTGTCGACCGGAACGCTTGCAATTCCCCTGCCAGCTGCACGACTTACAAAAAATGACAGCTCCGTGTCCCTATCGGCGGGTGTCAATGACGCTACTGACCCGCAGACTCAAGGCGCACGGCCTCATCGGCAGCGATTGCAGAGTCAATGACATCATCGAGGTTGCCCTCAAGAACATGGTCGAGGTTGTAGGCCTTGAACCCGGTGCGGTGGTCCGCAATACGGTTCTCCGGGAAGTTGTAGGTTCGGATTCTCTCAGAACGGTCCATGCTGCGGACCTGGCTGAGACGCTTCTCCGAGGCTTCTGCTTCGCGCTGAGCACGGGCTTCCGCAATCAGTCGGGCCCTGAGGACTCGCAGAGCCGCATCCTTATTCTGCAGCTGCGACTTCTCGTTCTGCATGGAGACCACAATGCCCGTGGGAAGGTGGGTGATACGAACGGCAGAGTCGGTGGTGTTCACGGACTGACCACCGGGGCCGGAGGAACGATAGACATCAATGCGCAGATCGTTCATATCGATCTCAACGGTGTCGTCCTCTTCGACCTCAGGCATGACCATGACGCCGACCGCGGAGGTGTGGATACGCCCCTGCGACTCGGTGACGGGAACTCGCTGCACCCGGTGCACTCCGCCCTCGTACTTAAGGAAGTTCCACACCCCTTCATCGGGGGTGGGATTGCCCTTGGCACGAATCGCCAGGGTGATTTCCTTATAGCCGCCTAGGCCCGTGTGGGTCGTAGATAGCTCGGTAGAAGTCCAACCCTTGTTATCGGCGTAGCGCATGTACATGCGTGCGAGGTCGGCGGCGAACAGAGCCGCTTCATCCCCGCCTTCACCGGCCTTGATCTCAATGATGATGTCGGAGGCGTCATCCGGGTCCCTGGGAGCAAGTACTGCAACCAGGTCTTTCAGAGCTGCTTCACGCTGCTCAGAAAGTGCCGTAACCTCATCGGCGAAGTCGGGATCCTCCTCGGCCAGGTCCTGAGCGGCTTCGAGATCTTCGTCAAGGGTGGCAAGCGTGTTAGCGAGCTTGACGATGCGTCCCAGCTCAGCGTAGCGGCGTCCCACTTGACGAGCGCGGGCCTGGTTCGAGTGCAGGGCCGGATCGGACAGTTGCTTCTCGAGGTCGTGGTACTCCTCAATAAGGGGGGCAACTGCTTCGAGGCTCGGGTGTGTTGACACGGGGTTCTCCGTTGTTAGAAGTGAAGTGAGTATGAGTGAGCGCCGACGAACCAGTTCGCCGGCGCTCTACACATCCGCTACTTCTTGTCGGCCTTCTTGCCGTAACGTGCTTCGAAGCGGGCAACGCGCCCACCGGAGTCCAGAATCTTCTGCTTGCCCGTGTAGAACGGGTGGCACTCTGAACACACGTCGACACGCATGGTGCCGTCGGCCACCGTGGAGCGAGTCGTGAACTCGTTGCCACAGGTGCAAGTCACCGTGGTCTCCACGTATTCGGGGTGAATACCCTGCTTCATGATGTCTCCTCAAGTTTTTCCGCCCCGGGTCCACGACATTCCCTTGCGAATATCACGGTGAACCGGAACCAGTAGGTAAGTCTGTCACCTTCGTCCCTCCGTGGTCTACCCCGGAGCCCCGGTTGGGGCCGTGAGATCACGCACGCAGGGACGCAGGGCAACTAGTCGCCTGAAGTCGTCCTCGAAACAAGCATGAGGAACTCGGCATTCGACGAGGTCTCCTTCAGCTTGCCAAGCACGGTCTCAAGGGCCTGAGCCTGATCAAGGCTGCCGAGCGCACGACGCAGCTTCCACATGATCGCCAACTCCTCAGGCTTGAGCAGCAGCTCTTCGCGCCTGGTGCCTGAAGCGTTGATGTCAATGGCCGGGAAGATGCGACGATCAGCCAGCTGGCGTGAAAGGCGAAGCTCCATGTTGCCGGTGCCCTTGAACTCTTCAAAGATGACCTCATCCATCTTCGAACCGGTCTCTACCAGTGCCGAGGCGATGATGGTCAGCGAACCGCCCTCACGCAGGTTGCGGGCCGCACCAAAGAACTTCTTGGGTGGGTAGAGGGCTGCGGCGTCAACACCACCGGAAAGGATTCGTCCCGAGGCAGGTGCCGCCAGGTTGTAGGCACGTGACAGACGCGTGATCGAGTCCAGCAGGACGACAACATCCTGGCCAAGCTCAACCAGGCGCTTAGCGCGCTCAATGGCCAACTCCGCAACCGTGGTGTGATCAGATGCAGGTCGATCGAAGGTCGAGGCAACAACCTCACCCTTGACGATCGAACGCATATCCGTGACCTCTTCCGGCCGCTCATCAACCAGAACCACCATCAGGTGAACATTCGGGTTGTTGATCTCGATCGCCTTGGCGATCTGCTGGATGATCATCGTCTTACCGGCCTTAGGCGGTGAAACGATCAGTCCTCGCTGACCCTTACCAATCGGGGCAACCATGTCGATCATCCGTGAGGTCAGAGCCTTGGGCGTGGTCTCCATCCGCAGCTGCTCACGGGGGTACTCGGGGGTCAGTTTGCCGAACTCACGGCGCTCCATGGCCTGCTCAATGGTCATTCCGTTGACGGAATCCACCCGAACCAGGGCATTGTGCTTCTGGTTCTGATTGCCACGGCCACCACGATCGGGGGTCTGACGCGCCGGTCGGACAGCTCCGACGACGGCATCGCCACGGCGCAATCCCCAGCGACGTGCGTTACCGAGGGTGACGTAGACATCGTTCGGACCGGGAAGGTACCCGGAAGTACGGACGAAGGCGTGGTTTGACTGAATGTCAACGATGCCTGCAATCGGGATCAGTGTTGATTCATCACCGGTTTCTGGCGCCTCATCTCGGACCTGGCTGCGCTCATTGCGGTCCTGACGCTGCTGCTGTCCCTGGCCCTGACCCTGGTTACGGTCGCGGCCTCGACGACGTGAGTTACGGTCCCGGCGGTTCCTGTTACGACCTGCTTCCCCACCTTCGGGGAGGGCGATCTCGTCAAGGGAACCGGCGGCGTGATCTGAGCCGTTGGCCGGGACGTCACGTTCTGACGAGGACGTGTCCTGACGTCCTCCGTCACGACGCTGCTGGCTCTCCTGCCCCTGACGTCCGCGACGACCTCGGGTCTCAGCGAGATCCTCGGCAACTGCAGCTCGCACATCAAGTGCCGCCTCTACCGCGTCAGTAACTGACTCGGCTGGCTTCTGGGAGCGCTCTGCGCGACGGGGCGCACGAGTCTGCACCGGGGCTTCATCCACACTGCGCGGTGCGGACTTAGGCTGCGCATCCGCAGCCGGGGCGCTCTTCTCTGCCGGAGCAGAGTGTGCGGCGTTTGATCCCGTGATCGCCTCGACGATCTGGGCCTTACGCATACGCGAAGTGCCCTTAATGCCGCGCTGGGCTGCTAGAGCCTGAAGTTCGGCGAGCTTCATTTTTCCGAGCG
>CAMFDH010000139.1 GCA_945949035.1 uncultured Actinomyces sp. | reverse complement strand
CAGCGCCCGGGCAAGGATGACGGAACCGAGGACGAGTTCCCTGGTACCCCAACCACCAGGAAGAACTGGACTCCACCACCTGGAACCTACCGTTCGAAAACCGGCCCTGGACGATCACGGTGGGATCCGCAACTCATCGGTGATGTGCTGGGAATGGAGTCCAAGAAACGTGGGTGGACCTCTACGCTCTCGGTAGCTTCAGTTACCGCAGACTGGGAGGAAATCGTCGGACCCCAGGTCGCCGCACACTGTCCCATTGAGAGCTTTGAGGGCGGAACCCTGATAGCACGTGCCGATTCCACGGCATGGGCCCAGCAACTGCAACTTCTGCTGCCCCATATCCACAGGCGTATCGACGAGCGCGTCGGCGCCGGGGTTGTGGATAAGGTCATCGTCCGGGGCCCTCAGGCACCATCCTGGACCAAGGGGAAGCGAACCTATCGTGGGGGTCGGGGCCCTCGGGACACCTACGGCTAGCGTCCAAGTCTCCAATAACCATCTGAACGGCAAAAATTCACCCTATGGTGCAAAATGACGCTGTTTTTGCGCTGTAGGGCCGCTTAACCCCGTTCCGCGTGGGGGATACCACGACAAGGGGTTGAACCTGTAGAACCGCGTTCTTGGTAAGATTGGTGAGGATTGTGGGAGCAATGCTGCCCACTGACTGAATGATCGGCCTAGGCCGAAATCAAATCAGCAACAACGGAACACCAGTTCTTCGGCGGCGGGGCAGTAAGAGCCCTGACACGAAGATCATACCCGGCTCTGGCCGGAACTAGGCGTCGGTAAAGACGCAGGTAGGGGAGTAGTACGTGAGCGACTCCGCGAATGAAGTGGACCAGAACGAAAAGAATGTTCGTCCTCAGCCCAATGGAAATGAGTACGGCGAAGCCAACATCACCGTTCTTGAGGGCCTTGAGGCAGTTCGTAAACGCCCTGGCATGTACATCGGCTCGACGGGTGAACGCGGTTTGCACCACCTGGTTTATGAGGTTGTGGATAACTCTGTTGATGAGGCCCTGGCGGGATACTGCGATCACATCGAGATCACCATTCTTGAGGACGGTGGCGTCCGGGTAAGTGATAACGGCCGTGGCATCCCCGTTGGTTTGCACCCCACCGAGGGACTTCCCACCGTTGAGGTCGTCATGACCATCCTGCACGCGGGCGGTAAGTTCGGCGGCGGTGGCTACGCGGTTTCCGGTGGCCTGCACGGCGTGGGTATCTCGGTCGTCAACGCCCTGTCGCGTCGCGTTAACACGGAGGTTCGTCGCGAAGGTAAGCGCTGGGCCATCGGCTTCGCCAACGGCGGCAAGACGGTTCAGCAACTCGAAGAGGTCGGTGACACCGACGAAACCGGTACCACCCAGACCTTCTGGCCAGACCCCGAAATCTTCGAAACCGTTGAGTTCAGCTTTGAAACCCTTCGTGGGCGCTTCCAGCAGATGGCCTTCCTCAACAAGGGACTGCGGATCACCCTGGTTGACCAGAGGGTAGCCGAGGCCGCCCTGGGGGATGAGATCACGGGAGAAACCATCTCCGGCGATATCCCAGAAGCCATTGATCCCTCCGCTGAGGACAAGTTCCGCAGGGTTTCCTACTGCTACCAGCGCGGACTGCCGGACTACGTCGAGTACCTCGACACCACCAAGCGCTTCACCCCCCTGCACGCCGACATCATTGATCTTGATGCTGAGAACGATGCGGGCACCATGTCCCTGGAACTCGCGATGCGCTGGACTTCCTCTTACCAGGAGACGCTCTACACCTACGCGAACACCATCAACACCTCTGAGGGCGGCGCTCACGAAGAGGGCTTCCGCGCGGCGCTGACAACCATCGTTAACAAGTACGGCCGAGATAAGGGAATCCTCAAGGACAAGGATGAGAACCTTTCGGGCGATGACGTTCGCGAGGGTTTGACGGCTGTCCTTTCCGTCAAGCTGACGGAACCTCAGTTTGAGGGCCAGACCAAGACCAAGCTTGGAAACACCGAGGCCAGGACATTCGTCCAGCAGCAGACCTACGCCCTGATGGGGGACTGGTTCGATGCTCACCCGGGTGAAGCCAAGATCATCATCTCCAAGGCGCAGTCGGCTCAGCAGGCCCGGCTCGCGGCGCGTAAGGCCCGTGAGGCCACCCGTCGTAAGTCCGTCCTCGACGCCGTTTCACTTCCGTCGAAGCTGCATGACTGCTCATCGCGCGATCCCCTGATCTCCGAACTGTTCATTGTGGAGGGTGACTCCGCAGGTGGCTCAGCTGTCATGGGGCGGGATCCAAACCGTCAGGCCATCCTTCCGCTGCGAGGCAAGATCCTCAACGTAGAGAAGGCTTCCTTCGAGAGGGCCCTCAGTTCGGATACCATCCAGGCTCTGATTGGCGCCCTCGGCACCGGCATCGGTGAAGAGTTTGACGCTGAAAAGCTGCGCTACTGGAAGATCATCATGATGGCGGATGCTGACGTTGACGGTCAGCACATTGCCACCCTTCTGATGACGTTCTTCTTCCGCTACATGAAGCCCCTGGTTGAGGCCGGACACCTCTACCTGGCCACCCCTCCGCTGTACCGCCTCAAGTGGACCAACGCCGCACACCAGTACGTCTACTCGGATGCAGAGCGTGACCGCATGCTCGAGGCCGGCCTCGAAAAGGGCTGGCGCCTACCCAAGCAGGGTGGGCTGCAGCGCTACAAGGGTCTTGGCGAGATGGACTACTCGGAGCTGTGGGAAACCACCATGGATCCGGACGGACGCCTGCTCAAGCGGGTTGAGGTTGGCGAGGCCGCCGCGGCTGACGAAATCTTTACGGTTCTGATGGGTGACGACGTGGAATCCCGACGTAACTTCATCCAGCGCAATGCCGCCGACGTCCGCTTCATTGACGTTTAACGGGAAAAGAGGAACACAACAGTGACTGAGAAGAATCTTCCCGATGACAACGAGACTCGCGACAACGGTGATGTGAACGTGAATGACGAAAACTTCGAACCAGAAGAAATTGGTGAGGCCGTAGCCGACGCCACCGAGGACGCCCTCGAACAGGCAGAAGTTGCGGACACCGTCATCACCCCCGACGTTGAAAACGAACAGGGTGACGAGGGCGACGAGAACGGCGATATCGGTCGTATTGACGCGGTTGAGCTCGAGTCCGAAATGCAGCGTTCCTACCTTGACTACGCCATGTCAGTCATCGTGGGTCGAGCCCTGCCGGACGTGAGAGACGGCCTCAAGCCTGTCCACCGACGCATCATTTACACCATGTATGACGGTGGTTACCGTCCCACAGCTGGTTTCTACAAGTGCATGCGTGTCGTCGGTGACGTCATGGCTCACTTCCACCCGCACGGTGACTTTTCGGTTTACGACGCGCTAGCCCGCATGGTGCAGCCGTGGTCGCTGCGCTACCCGCTGGTGACCGGTCAGGGTAACTTCGGTTCCCCCGGCAACCTGGGCCCCGCTGCGCCGCGTTACACCGAGTGCAAGATGGCCCCGCTCTCGATGGAACTGGTCCGAGACATCGACGAGAACACCGTTGATTTCCAGGACAACTACGACGGTCGTAACCAGGAGCCCGTGGTTCTTCCGGCGCGCTACCCGAACCTGCTTGTCAATGGTTCCGAGGGTATTGCGGTTGGTATGGCGACCAGGATTCCACCCCATAACCTCCGCGAGGTTGTGGCAGGCATCCAGTGGTACCTGGAGAACCCGGAGGCGACCCGTGAAGAACTGCTTGAAGCACTGCTCGGCTTCATCAAGGGTCCGGACTTCCCCTCGGGAGCAACCATTCTGGGCCGCAAGGGCATCGAGGATGCCTATCGCACCGGCCGCGGCTCCATCGTCCAGCGCGCCATCGTTGACGTTGAAGAGATTCACGGCCGCACCTGCCTGGTCATCAAGGCACTGCCCTACCAGGTCAACCCGGACACCCTGTCCATCAAGATTGCCGAGCTGACCCGTAACGGAGAGATCCAGGGCATTTCGGACATCCGCGATGAGACCTCGGGACACAACGGCCAGCGCCTGATCATCGTTCTGAAGCGTGACGCCATTCCGAACGTCGTCCTCAACAACCTCTACAAGCGCACCTCACTTCAGGAATCCTTCCCAGCCAACATGCTGGCCCTGGTTGACGGGGTGCCGAGGACGCTGTCGATTGACGGATTTGTCCACTACTGGGTCAAGCACCAGATCGATGTCATCGTGCGCCGCACCCAGTTCCGCCTGGCGAAGGCCCGCGAGCGCCTGCACATCCTTGAGGCTTACCTCAAGGCTTTGGACATGCTGGATGAGGTCATCGCCCTCATCCGTCGCAGCCCCACGGTAGATGAGGCACGCCAGGGTCTGATGTCGCTGCTCGAGGTCGACCAGGTGCAGGCAGACGCGATTCTTTCGCTGCAGCTGCGTCGCCTGGCTGCCATGGAACGCCAGAAGATCATGGACGAGCACGCGGAGATCGCCGCGCGCGTCGAAGAGCTGCTGGGTATTCTTGAGAGCCCCACTCGCCAGCGCGAGATCATCGGTGAGGAACTCTCTGACCTGAACGACAAGTACGGCGATGATCGCGTCACCAAGATCGTCCCCTACGGCCCGGAGATCTCAATTGAGGCTCTGGTTCCGCAGGAA
>CAMFDH010000138.1 GCA_945949035.1 uncultured Actinomyces sp. | reverse complement strand
TTAGGGGTGCAGAGTTCACGCACAAATCCTACCGCTCCCACACACCGGAGAACCGAGGTGATAGCCACACCGAAGGTGAGATTGGCGTGAGGCAAAGAAGAAGTGGGTGGCAGAACCTCTCGGTTCCACCACCCACTAACTTCTATTGTGTCCGCCGGAGACGGCCGCTTTCTAGTACCCCTTGAACGAGGCCTTGGAAAGCTGACGGTTCAGTGTCGAGATGACGTCCAGCGGGATCTCCTTCGGGCACACAGCACTGCACTCACCAATGTTGGTGCAGTTACCAAAGCCTTCGGCATCCATTTGGTTCAGCATGTTGACGACGCGGCCCAGGTTCTCAGGCTCACCCTGCGGAAGCAGGCCGAGGTGAGTGACCTTGGCGGAGGTGAACAGCATCGCCGAAGCGTTCGGGCAGGCCGCCACACACGAGCCGCAGCCGATGCAGGCCGCTGCCTCAAAGGCCAGGTCAGACTTGGGCTTGGATACCAGAGTGACGTTGGCATCGGGAGCTGCACCGGTGTTCACCGAAATGTAGCCACCCGCCTGGATGATGCGGTCAAACGCGCTGCGGTTGACCACCAGGTCCTGGACGATGGGGAATGCGGTGGCACGCCAAGGCTCAATGGTGATGGTGTCACCGTCATTGAAGGACCGCATGTGCAGCTGACAGGTGGTGGTAACCTCTGGTCCATTGGCGATACCGTCGATGACGATACCGCACTGACCACAGATACCTTCACGGCAGTCAGAGTCAAATGCGACGGGCTCTTCACCGCGAGCAAAGAGCTCCTCGTTGAGGATGTCAAGCATCTCGAGGAATGATGAGTCCTCGGATACTCCCCTGACCTCGTACTCGTGGATCGCACCCTCTACGGTGGGATTGGCCTGGCGCCAGATTCGTAGTTTCAGGTTCACTTGTAGCTCCGCTGCTTCAGTTCAATGTTCTCGTAAACGAGGGTTTCCTTGTGGAGGATCGGCGGGTTGTTCTCGCCGGTGTACTCCCAGGCTGAGACGTGGAGGAAGTTCTCATCGTCTCGCTTTGCTTCGCCCTCTTCAGTCTGGTGCTCATCACGGAAATGACCACCGGCGGACTCCTCACGGTTCAGAGCATCAATACACATCAGCTCACCGAGGCCGAGGAAGTCAGCTACGCGACCCGCCTTCTCAAGCGACTGGTTCATTTCACCAATCGACTTACCTGGAACACGCAGGTTGGTCCAGAACTCCTTGCGAAGCTCACGGATCATTCCGATTGCCTTGACGAGTCCCTCACGGGTGCGGGACATACCGCAGTACTCCCACATGATGTGACCCAGTTCCTTATGGAAAGAGTCGGCGGAACGGGTTCCGTTGATGCTCATGAGGCGATCAATCTCTGCCTGTGCCGATTCTCTGGCTTCGACAACCGCCGGCGAGTTTTCGTCAATCTTCTCGAAGTAGGCGGCCTCTGCCAGGTAGTCACACATGACTGCCGGAAGCGCGAAGTATCCGTCGACCAGACCCTGCAGGAGGGCGGAGGCGCCAAGGCGGTTGGCACCGTGGTCAGAGAAGTTCGCTTCACCTGCGACGTACAGACCCGGAATCGTTGACTCGAGGTCGTAATCGACCCAGGTGCCACCCATGGTGAAGTGGACTGCCGGGTAGATACGCATCGGAACCTCGTAGGGATCCTCTGCAGTGATGCGCTCGTACATGTCGAAGAGGTTGCCGTACTTGGCTGAAACCGCATCCTTGCCGAGGCGGTCGATCGCGTCCTGGAAGTCCAGGTAGACACCGCGGCGCTCCCCGTTGACCTTCGGACCAACACCGTGACCGGTATCGCACATGTTCTTCGCCTGACGTGACGCAATGTCACGGGGAACCAGGTTACCGAACGCCGGGTAGATGCGCTCAAGGTAGTAGTCGCGATCCTCTTCTGGAATGTCGCGGGGATCCTTGTCGCAGTCTGCGACGTTCTTGGGAACCCAGATGCGTCCGTCGTTACGAAGCGACTCTGACATCAGGGTGAGCTTCGACTGCTGGTCGCCATGCTGCGGGATGCAGGTCGGGTGAATCTGCGTGTAGCAGGGGTTACCGAAGAAGGCGCCCTTCTTGTATGCCCTCCAGATTGCCGTGGCGTTGCAACCCATCGCGTTCGTCGACAGGAAGAAGACGTTGCCATAGCCACCGGTGGCGAGGACGACCGCGTCGGCCGTGTAGGTCTCAATCTCTCCGGTTTCCATGTTGCGGCAGACGATGCCGCGAGCCCGACCGTCAGAGACAATCAGCTCAACCATTTCGTGGCGCGGGTGTTCACGAACGGTTCCTGCGGCGACCTGGCGCTCCAGTGCCTGGTAGGCGCCAATCAGAAGCTGCTGGCCGGTCTGTCCACGGGCGTAGAAGGTACGCGAGACCTGAACGCCACCGAATGAGCGGGTATCAAGGTAGCCACCGTACTCACGGGCAAACGGAACGCCCTGAGCCACTGCCTGGTCGATGACGTTCATCGAGCATTCAGCCAGACGGTAGACATTGCTTTCGCGGGCGCGGTAGTCGCCGCCCTTTACCGTGTCGTAGAACAGTCGGTAGGTGCTGTCGTCATCATTGCGGTAGTTCTTAGCCGCGTTGATTCCACCCTGCGCTGCGATGGAGTGCGCGCGCCTCGCCGAGTCCTGGTAGAAGAAGGCGTCGACGTTGTAGCCCTGTTCACCCAGTGAGGCGGCAGCCGAAGCGCCCGCCAGCCCGGTGCCGACCACGATGATGCTGAGCTTGCGTCGGTTAGCGGGGTTGACCAGCTTGACCTCTGCCTTGCGGGTTTTCCACACGTCGGCCAGAGGAACATTCCTCGGAGCCTTGGTGTCTTCGATGGGGTCACCTAGTCGGTAGAGACCATCAATGAGAGTTGCGTCAGTCATTTTCCTAAATCCTCTTTTGCGCCCTAGTTAATGACGCCAACGGCGATGAACAGCGGCGGAAGCATGAACATCACAAAGATGGCCGCTGCGACAAGGCCGGAGAGCCACAGCATGAACCTGCGGGTGTTCTTACGCACCCAGCCCATGGTCTGGAATGCGGACCAGAAGCCGTGCCCCACGTGTGCGGTTACCAGGGCCATGAAGACCAGGTAGAGCACGAATACCCAGGGCTGCTGGAATGATGCAACGACCATCTCGTAGGGCGTGGCCGCACGGGTGAAGCCGGTGGTGATCGTGAGGGTGGTGAACTGCAGCAGGTGGAAGACGATCAGGAAGATCAGCAGAACACCGGAGATCCGCATGGTGCGGGCCGCGTAGGCATCAACCGCACTCTTCTTCACCGCGTACTGGTGGCGACGAGCCTTCTTCGACTTCGACCAAACGTAGATCGCGGAAAAGATGTGAACCAGGATCGCGAGCACCATCACGGCTCGGAATACCCAGATAAATCCGCCCTTGGGGAAGATCGGGTAGAACGCCTCTGACTTCAGCCAGTGCGCGTAGTGGTCATAGGCCTCAGGCCCAATGAAGAGCTTGAGGTTGCCGTAGGCGTGGAACAACAGGAACAGAATGAGGAAGAGACCGGTGAGGGCCATCAACTGCTTTACGAATACAGTTGTGGTCCAAGCGCGCCGCCTCTTCGTTGCGACAGTATTAGTGGCCATGAATCAAACCATACGGAGCGGATCCGCAGTTCACCCGGGACCTTTTGGTCACTTGGCTTCACACGGGTTGTGATCCACGTCAAAACCGCGAGTTAGTGCGGAAAGCTTGGGACGTTTCCCCTACTTCCCCACCCAACGACACGTCCACAGTCGGACGTTTCACAGATCGATCTGGCGTGGTTTACGCAACACTGATTTAGGGAAAAAGAGTCCTGACTCTCAGAGCTTGGTTCCCATCCTCACCGCATCCTCGAGCGGCGCACGGTAGTAATTGCGGATTATCCCCAGTTCCCGGAACCCCAAACCTGAGTAGAGGCCCCTGGCTGGAAGGTTCGAAACCCTCACCTCAAGGAACACCTCCTCCATTCCGCCCTCCTTCGCGCGGGCAAGCAGTCGCTCCACAAGGTGGCGACCGACTCCCCTCCCCCGCTCTTCATCCCGGACGGCCAGTGTCATGAGGTCGCCCTCGACACCGCCCTTCACTCCCCCGTATCCGATGAGTTCATCTGCGCGAAAAGCCCCCAGGTAGTGACTCCAGCGCCCCCCGATTTCAACCCGAAGAACCTCAAGCGACCATGCCTCCCGGGGGAACACGGACTCTTCAATGGCCCGCACTGCCTCCGCGTCATCAACTGTGAGGGTGCGGTAGGTGATCTCCACTCAGGCGGTCCCTCCGTGGATATCGGGACGGCGCAGGTAGAGGGGTTCCAGAGTCAGCTCTTCACCAAGTCCACGCTGCAGTCGGTCCTCAAGAACGTCCGCCATCACGGCCGCGTCCAAGTCGAGCGGTTTTGCACCCACCGAGGCCAACGCCTCTTCGAGGTGAGCAGGGCGCTTCCCAGAAAAGTACGCCTCAGCATCGCGGTCACCGACGAGTAGAAGGGCATTGTCAACGGTTCCAACCTGAGGTTCAACCGCCGTCTGAATCCCGCTCTCTTCGAGGACGAAAAGTGCCGAGTAGACCTCTTTCCTGCGGGCATCCGTGAGGATCAGGACCTGACGACCCGATCCCTCGGATCCGCCCCCAAGGACCTGCCAAGCCA
>CAMFDH010000137.1 GCA_945949035.1 uncultured Actinomyces sp. | reverse complement strand
CAACATCACCGCTAAATAGCAACGAAAAAGGCGGGACATAGAATGAACTATGTCCCGCCACATCACAAAGTGCCCCGAACAGGATTCGAACCTGCGACCTTCCGCTCCGGAGGCGGACGCTCTATCCACTGAGCTATCGGGGCAACATCGGCTAAACCAACGCCGGTTTACTCTACCAGTTCATTCTCGGGCCACTGACCGCGCTCGATCAGGACCTCTTTCAGCAGGCTGGGCCTGTCCGTAACGATGCCGTCCACACCCCAGTCGAGCAGGCGTTCCATCTGGGCGCGCTCATTAACCGTCCAAACGTGAACGGCAAGACCGGCAGTGTGTGCCGTGGCGATGAAGCGTGGGGAAACCACCCTCACCCCTCGGGTCTTCTCGGGAACCTGCACGGCTCGGGCCTGGTGACGAGGCCCCGGAATATGCCAGCTCTCAGCATTCGAAACCGTCTCGGAGGCCAGCAGAAGCCGAACGACTGCGCTTACCCCAAGAGAGGTCGACAGCTGTGGGCTGCCCATCTCACGGATTTTCTCGAGGCGCTTCTCAGAGAAAGAGGCCACCATCACCCGGTCGGAGGCCTCGGCCTCGGACAGGGCAAGAAGAAGGGGTTCAACAACTTCATCCGACTTGGCATCAATATTGAAGTACATCTCGGGGAACATGTTGAGGACGTCGACCAGGCGGTGCGGCGGCTCATCGGCCTCATTGCGGAACTCCTGAAGCTCAGCAAATGTGTAATCGCCGTAGCGTCCGCTCTGCCCGTAGGTACGCTCCAGGGTCTCATCATGCGCGATGACGACCTCACCGTCCGCGGTGCACTGCACGTCGGTTTCGATGTAGCGGAAGCCGCGGTCACGAAGTTGTTTGAAGGCAGCGACCGTGTTCTCCACGGCCTCTTCACCACCACCGCGGTGGGCCAGAACCAGGGGGTACGGAGCCGCGACGACGGGAATCACTAGCAGTCCTCACCCAGGTAGACAGCGCCGTACTGCTGCAGCCACTGTGAGGGGGCTAGTGCGGCTCCGTTGGCGTCACGAATCTCAAGGTGCAGGTGGGGCCCGGTCGAGAGACCGGAGGATCCAACGGCGCCGATCTGCTGGCCCGCAGAAACCTCTTGCCCGACCGAAACCACGACACCGCTCTCGTACTGGTGCAGGTACCAGGAGTCATAGATCGAGCCGTCACTCATCGTGTGGCGAATGACAACGTAGTAGCCGCTGCCAGAATCCCACTCAGCCTTGGTGACGACACCGTCGGCAACAGAGTAGATGGGGGTCCCTGACTCGGCGGTGTAATCGTCGCCCTCGTGCAGTTTGGAATAGCCGTAGATCGGGTGGATGCGGTATCCGAAGTAGGAGGTGCCTGCGAAGGTCCCCTCACGCAGTGGCATGTAAACCATCTGCTGGGCGCTCATCTGCCTGGAGCCATTGGCAGCAACATCGACCTCGGCTACGCAGGGACGGACCTCAATGGGGACACGGTAGCGGGCACGTGACGCAGCTGCGGGGTCACGACGAAGCTCAACGGAAGAGTCCTCTTCGATATTTGACTTCACGGAAGCCCACGACTCTTCAACGCCGAACCGACCCGCCACTCGCTCACCATCATTCGAGGATCCCGAGGTGGTGGCGGAAACTGCGGGGACTGCCAGAACGGCGGCCAACATGCCCGTCGTGGCTGCAACGCCACTCCAGGTTAGGGCTGCTCGGTTACGGAGCGCCGGTCCAGCTGGCGTCTTACGAGAGCGGGAGTAGCCTTCTAGCGAGATCTCCCCACCAAGACGTTCATGTACTGAACTGCGCTTCGGTAAGGGGCAATCCACCGGGCTCCCACTCGACATCCGTTCTCCAATATCTCTAGCTGACAGTTCGTTCGGAACATTTCCGAAAAAACCAACGGTCATGAGTCTACGACTTCACCCCTGCGGGTTCAGTTGTGTCCGTCACGATATGGCCGGTTTTTCCTGGTAAATGCGTCACGACGATGGCCGCTGGTAGACCAAGGTCACAATCGTAACCCGAATTCGGTGCCGTCCTTGCCAAATGGCAAGTCGATTTTAGGCCTGCCCCCGCTGCAGGGAGTCCCGAACCTGACCCACCAGTTCCTCCCACAGGTCCTCCATGAAGAGGGCGCCAACCATCTCACCACTAACCTCATCGATGACCCCCACCAGGTGGCTCGAGGTGGCCTGCATTTGACGCAGGGCATCCTCGGCACGCAGCGAGGAAGAAAGGTACTGGGGGGCGCGGATTCGCCAGGGTTGAATGGGCGAGGTTCGTTCTACCTCAGTGTCTGCATAGAGCACGTCTTTGAGATGGACGTAGCCGACGATTCGCAGCTCCGCCCCCTCGCCTTCGGTGACGGGGAAGCGTGAGAAACCGGTCTTAGAGACCATGGCTTCCACATCTTCCGGTGTGACAGGCAGGGGGATGGTTGCCAGGTCCGCAAGTGGAACCATCAGGTTCCCCGTCAGAGTCTCGGCAAACTCAAGCGAGCCGGCCAGCATCCCCAGCTCATCACGCAGCTTGCCCTCTTCACGGGACACCTCGACGATGTTCGCCACCTCTTCAACGGTGAAGGTGGCTGCGATCTCTGACTTGGGTTCGAAACCAAAGTGGCGGATGAACCAGTTGGCGGTGTTGTCCATGACCACGACGACCGGACGCAGGAAACGCCCGATGGCGACGAGGGAGGGCGCCAGGATCAGCAGGGTGGTGGTCGACTTCGCGATCGAGAGGTTCTTCGGCACCATCTCACCAAAGACCACGTGCAGGAAGAGGACCAGGATCAGTGCGATCACGAAGGCAACTGCGTGGGCCACATCCATCCCGACGCCGAAGTGCTGCAGCGGCACGTAAATGAGGTGGGCGATTGCCGGCTCCGCAATCGCACCGAGTGAGGTGGACATGACGGTGATACCCAGCTGGGAGATGGCCAGCATCAGTGAGACGTGCTGGAGGGCGTACATTGCCTGTTTTGCCCCGCGAGCTCCCTGGCGTGCCAGGGGTTCAATCTGCGAGCGCCTCGAGGAAGTGACGGCAAACTCCGCCGCGACAAAGTAGGCGTTCACCAGTAGGAAAAGGACGGTGAGGAAGATTCCGAGGCCGGTGTTCATGCGAGCACCTCACCCTCGGTTGCCGAACCTTCATCGTCTGTCCGGAAGACATGCAGGCGCGTCACGCGGCGTCCCTGCATAGCCACCACCTCGAGGGTCACACCCCCGGCGGTTACCTCATCCCCGATCTCCGGGATCTCCCCCAGCTCGTTCATGACGAAACCCGCCAGAGTCTCGTAGGGGCCGTCCTCGTCTACGACAATCCCGGTCTTGGCCAGTAGTTCATCGGGACGCAGGGTCCCGGGAACCATGTAACCCCCCTGGGGGGATGTCTTGATGCCGCGGCGGCGCCGGTCATGCTCGTCACTGACTTCGCCAACGACCTCTTCAACGACATCCTCGAGGGTGACAATTCCGCTGGACGACCCGTACTCGTCGACCACGACCACCATCTGCACCCCGCCACGTAGTTCAACCAGCAGGGGGACGAGGCCGACGGTCTCGGGAACCTGGAAGGCCGGAACTGAAATGGACCGGGATGACACCGGCACCTCTCCGCGGCGTTCATGAGGAATCGCGATGGCACGGCGCAGCAGCGCAATGGCAACGTAGTCATTCCCGTCGTCATCGATGATGGGGAACCTGGAGTGACCGGTTTCCCGGGCCAGGTTGACGAGGTCGGCCGCGGTGGCGCTCGCTGGAATGGCCCGCACGCGCCCCCTGTCTGTCATGACATCAATTGCCGTGAGGGACTCCATTGAGACCGACCTGGTGAACAGCTCCGCGGTCTCTTCGTTCAGCGTTCCCTCCTCCGCTGAGTGCTGCACCATCGCAGCTAGCTCCGAGGCGGAACGTGCGCTGGACAGCTCCTCAACCGGCTCCACCCCAAAGAGGCGCAGAACCGCGTTGGCAGTCCCGTTCAGCACCTTGATGACCGGGGTGAAGATCCAGGTGAAACCAAGCTGTGCCGGCGCGGTGAGGCGCGCTGTCCTCATGGGTTCCGCAAGCGCCATGTTCTTCGGCACCAGCTCACCGAACAGCATGGAGAAGACGTTGACGAGGACGACCGAGATAATCGCACCGATCGTTGCAGCCAGTGTCAGAGAGAGGCCGAGGTTACCGAGCCCGGAGGTAAAGAGTCGCACGAGGGCGACCTGGGTTGTGTATCCGAGGAGGATCGTCGTCAGAGTGATGCCAACCTGAGCCCCTGAGAGCTGTGTTGACAGGGACCTCAGCGCCCGCATCACCCGGGTGAGGCGCCTGTCCCCACCGTCGAGCTTGCGTTCAACTGAGGCTGGGTCGAGGGCGACGAGCGAGAATTCGGCTGCCACGAAGATGGCGGTTCCGAAAGTTAGAAAGACACCGAGGAGAACAAAGAGCGAGTCAGCAACAAGCGGGGGCATAGTACGGAACACTATATAGGGGACTGCACCAACTGAATATGCGCTGTTTTCAACACCGGTGACTTGCGGACGAGTCGAGACTTAAGTCCGGGACCTCTCTACACTTGGATGTCGAGTGCACCACCTCAAATCAAAGGAGCTTTCGTGGCGAGCATTGCGGACGACGATCTTGGTCCCAACGACTGGTACATCGGAATGATGTACGACCAGTTTGTAGATGATCCCAACTCGGT
>CAMFDH010000136.1 GCA_945949035.1 uncultured Actinomyces sp. | reverse complement strand
TTGTCGGCTCTGGCGGGACACTGGAAGAGACCGTCACTCGCAACAACCTTGAGGCTGCAGAAGAGATTGTCCGTCAGCTTCGTCTGCGGGACATCGGCGGCATCATCATCATCGACTTTGTCGACATGGTGCTGGAAGCTAACCGAGAGCTAGTTCTACGCCGCCTCGTTGAGTCACTTGGTCGCGACCGCACCCGACACCAGGTCACTGAGATCACCTCGCTCGGCCTCGTTCAGATGACGCGAAAGCGCGTGGGTGAGGGACTGGTTGAGACCTTCTCCACCTCGTGTGAGGCGTGTGAGGGACGCGGGTTCATTGTTCATGACCACCCCGTCGAAGCGGACCGGTCGTTCGCGGTAGCGGGTTCGGGCGCGAAGAAGAAGCAGCGTGGCGGGGACCAGCAGCGCCAGGGGGACGAGCGACGTCACCGTGAACGCCAGGTCGAGGAACGCACTCCCGCGCAGCCCGTGGACAGCCACGTCGGTGAAGAGAAGGTCAAGTCTGCACTGACTGCGATCGCTGCTGCCACGGTCACGACACCGGCAGCTGAACAGCCTGTTGACGACTCTGGCGTGAAGGCGCAGGCGGCAGAGGCGACTACTCGGAAGGCTCCGGCAAAGCGTCAGCCGCGCAGGGCCCAGAAGGCTCAGGCACCCGCTCGAAAGACTGCGGGCGAGTCCTCCTCTCCGGCTCCGGTAGAGCCCGCTGAGACCAAGCCTGTGAAGGGCGAGGAGACGAAGCCTGCCAAGTCTGTCCCAACCGCGGTCGAGGATATCGTCCTCCCCACCCAGCACACCGTTTCCAAAGCCGTGACGCGCCCCGTGCGTCGTCGGGCTGTCGTGACTGGACCCCTCGATCCGGGGAAGACCGCCGCTAGCGTAAAGGCAGCGGGGGATGGGGCAACCACGCCTAAAGGCGAGGATCAACGTAGTAAAGAGGAGTCGGCGCGGGCGGCAGTTCGCGACCTCCTTCAGCAGTAGTTCGGTGTTGGTTTGGCACAGACACTTGCAACGTGCCGAACTACACACTCATAATTAGCGGGAAACACGGGCCGTAGGTTGTCGGCACATGGTGGTTTGCGTTAGATTTACTAGTCGGCGCCTCGGCGTCGAATCGAAGATTTTTCCGACGAGAGATGAGCAAAACGTGGTCTACGCGATTGTTAAGGCTGGCGGCCATCAGGACAGGGTTGCCGTTGGCGACGTTGTCGTGATCGACAAGGTTGCGGCTGAAGTTGGAGAGACCGTTGAGCTTGAGCCAGTCATGATTGTTGACGGCGAAACCGCTCTGGTCGGCTCGGACAAGCTTGCAGGCAAGACCGTCACCGCTGAGGTGATTGGTGATGCTAAGGGTCCTAAGATCCGCATCATCAAGTACAAGAACAAGACCGGTTACCGTAAGCGCCTTGGTCACCGCCAGCCGCTGACTGTGGTTGAAATCAAGGCAATCGGCTAGTCGCCGATCCGTATCTAAGGGAGCTTGAGAGATGGCATCAAAGAAGGGCGTTGGCTCTACCCGTAACGGCCGCGACTCGAATGCACAGCGCCTCGGCGTGAAGCGTTTCGGTGGCCAGTACGTTTCCGCAGGCGAGATTCTGGTTCGTCAGCGTGGCACCAAGTACCACCCCGGCAACAACGTTGGTCGCGGCAAGGACGACACCCTGTTCGCCCTGATCGATGGCAACGTCGAGTTCGGCAACATCCGTGGTCGTCGTGCGGTCAGTGTTACCGAGGTCGCCGCCTAGGGCGGGGTAGCGTAATACTACTTTTAGCGAGGGGGACATCCGCGCAGCGGGTGTCCTTTTTGCGTACCTGGAAGACAAAGTGGCACGGAGACTTCGAAGGTCGACTCTGTCTGATGTCGGAAGGGTAGGGAATGATGGTTCAAAACCTAGTGGAGGACGATAATGGCCGACTTTGTTGATCGCGTTAAGATCAATGTGATTGCGGGCAGCGGTGGTCATGGGATCGCCTCCGTACACCGGGAGAAGTTCAAGCCCCTCGGTGGACCCGACGGTGGTAACGGTGGTCGTGGTGGCTCGGTGATTTTCCGCGCCAGTGATCAAGAGACGACGCTGCTGACCTACCACCACCGCCCCCACCACAAGGCTGACAACGGCACCCAGGGCGCAGGCAGCCTTCGTCACGGAAAGAACGCGGAAGACCTGGTGCTGCCCGTTCCAATCGGTACTGTCGTCAAGGACCTCAATGGTGAACTGATCGCAGATCTGTCGGCAGAGGGCGATGAGCTGGTCGTTGCTGAGGGCGGACGCGGTGGTCTCGGCAATGCGGCATTAGCTAATCGTGCTCGACGTGCCCCGGGGTTTGCGCTCCTTGGTGAGCCGGGTGAAGAGACGGATGTCGTCCTCGAACTCAAGTCGATCGCCGATGTTGCCCTGGTCGGGTTCCCCTCGGCGGGGAAGTCCTCGCTTATTGCCGCCATGTCGGCGGCACGGCCGAAGATTGCGGACTATCCCTTCACTACACTTGCTCCCAACCTCGGAGTGGTTGACGCTGCAGGGCAGCGCTACACCATTGCCGACGTTCCCGGGCTTATCCCTGGTGCTTCCGAGGGCAAGGGCCTGGGGCTGGACTTCCTGCGTCATATTGAGCGCTGCTCTGTGATTGCCCACGTCATTGACACGGCCTCATTTGAGATTGAACGGGATCCGATCCGCGACCTCGACACCATTGAGGCCGAACTGGCCGCGTACCAGGGGGACCTGGGTCAAGTTGAAGGCTATGTTCCGATGGCTGAGCGCCCGCGCGTCATCATCTTGAACAAGATCGATGTTCCCGATGGTCGTGAACTCGCCGACATGGTGAAGGCCGACCTTGAGCAGAGGGGCCTCCCGGTCTATGAAGTCTCGGCAGTTTCGCATGAGGGACTACGTGAGCTCTCCTTCGGCCTGGCAAGGATCGTGGAAGAGAACCGGGTCAAGGAAGCCGAACTTGAAGAGGCACGCGTGGTCATCCGTCCTCGAGCCGTTGGTTCTTCACAGACCATCACCGTCACCAAGATCCAGCACGGTGGGGAACGCGTCTACCAGGTCCGTGGACGCAAGCCTGAGCTATGGGTCAAGCAGACCAACTTTGGTAACGATGAGGCCGTTGGGTATCTGGCGGATCGTCTGGCTTCCGCCGGGGTAGAAGATCAGCTGCTGAAGGCCGGGGCGCTTCCGGGTGACCCCGTGGTCATCGGACCTGTTGAGGGGGGCGTCATCTTCGACTGGGAGCCCACAATATCAACTGGTGCAGAGCTACTGGCAGGCCGCGGAGAGGATCCGCGCCTCTACGAGCGCACCCGTTCCACTGCACGCGAGCGTCGTGCGGCCTTCCTTGAGAAGATGGATGCGAAGGAAGCTGCTCGTCAGGAACTTCGAGATGAGCGCGCAGCAGGGATCTGGACTGATCCCGGATCAGGTGAGTGAGGCCGGTTGCAGTGAGCGTCGGAGTTGGTGAGATGAAGGCCAAGCGCCGCATCGGAATCATGGGCGGGACATTTGATCCAATCCACCACGGGCACCTCGTGGCAGCCTCTGAGGTTATGAACAGCTTTGGCCTGGAGCAGGTGGTCTTTGTCCCGACCTCCACCCAGCCCTTCAAGCAAGAGCGTGAGACTGCGGCTGCCGAACACCGCTACCTCATGACGGTGATTGCCACGGCCTCGAACAACCGATTCACTGTGTCTCGGGTTGATATTGACCGCGGGGGACTGACCTACACCTATGAGACGCTGAGGGACTTGCGTGAGCAGGAACCTGATGTCGAGTGGTACTTCATTACGGGTGCCGATGCGCTGCAGGACATTCTCAACTGGAAGCATGTCGATGAGCTCTTCGAGTCGGCACACTTCATCGGGGTTTCCCGACCGGGACATGAGCTGAACATTGGTGATCTTCCCGGCGACCGGGTGTCTCTAGTTGAGGTTCCTGCCATGGCCATTTCCTCCAGCGACTGCCGCAGGCGCGTGCGCGACAGTGAACCAATCTGGTACCTCGTCCCCGATGGGGTGGTCCAGTACATCGGAAAATACGGACTCTATCGCTAGACCCCACTCAGGGGTACAGAACCTAACAGGGAGATTGATGACTCTTCAACCAGAGACAGAGCAGCTCATAGCTGAGGTGGCGGCCGCCGCATCGGACGCACTTGCTGAGAACGTTGTCGGGATTGACGTGACGGGGGTGCTTCCCTTCAGTGACGCCTTCGTTATTGTCACCGCTGATAACCTCCGACACCTCAGGGGTGTCAAGTCTGCAATCCAGGACGAGGTTCATGCGGCACTGGGCCGCTCTCCTCGCATTGAGGGTGAAGAGAGTTCAGACTGGCTGCTCCTCGACTACGGGGACGTCGTGGTGCACATCTTCCTTCCAGAGTCCCGTGACTACTATGCGCTCGACAGCCTGTGGGGGCGCTCTCCTCGCCTAGACCTGAACCTGGGTGCAAAGGTCAATTAGCAGCTCAGAAGGCAGTGCGGTCCACCCCTGGTCTGTGGTGCGGCGCACTGCCTTCTGATTTGCCGGGCAGAGAGCCCGCTGGGTATAGTTATGTCTTGTTCGGGGCTATGGCGCAGTTGGTAGCGCGCTTCCATGGCATGGAAGAGGTCGGGAGTTCGAATCTCCCTAGCTCCACTCGAGAAGATGGTTGAGACATTTACTCGTTGAAGAACCCACTGACTTTGTCAGTGGGTTCTT
>CAMFDH010000135.1 GCA_945949035.1 uncultured Actinomyces sp. | reverse complement strand
AATGGGAAAGCCTTGTCAAGGCCGAAAGTGCGCGACCACACTTCGTTACAATTTCGTTACATAGGGGTTCTCGAGTCGGCGAGCCCCTTCGCTACGCCCTCGCTAAACCCCACTTGAACAGAGAATTTCCTTCCGCTCAGGGTAGCAATAAGGGCCGGCCTTGCAAAGCTTATTGGCCCGCTATCTCAAGGCAAAGCCCCGATTCAAAAGGCGGGATGGAGCCGGCTGCGCTATAGGGAAATCGACTCTGCCTGGACACGCGTTATGAACGTTGTCCACCACCAACGAGCAAACGGGATAGTTTCCAACCGCGACAGCTGCCCGTCCCAAACCCCGGACAAAGGGCCCAAGGGTTCGAATCCCTTACTCTCCGCTTCCTAGGCAAAAAGAAACCCCGGAACCATCTGGTTCCAGGGTTTCACTGGCGGAGAGTAAGGGATTCGAACCCTTGGTGCCATTGCTGACACAATGGTTTTCAAGACCATCACCTTCGGCCACTCGGTCAACTCTCCGGCGCTTCATTCTAACGATGCCGGGGCAGAAGCAGAAACCGATCGGGTGGTTCTGCGACCCAGACAACATTCTCAGCACTAGATTCGGTGCTGGTCCCTTCCCCAGGAGAAGAAGGGCTTACCCGCAGACTCTGCTCGGTGACGCCTGCTCTGAGGTCGGCTAGGCGCCCCCTCGGGCTTGTCAAGAAGCCCCCTGGACAGAGCCGCACCAATCGGCGGCCAAATAGGCACCCTGCCAATCAGGAAGGCCTGAATGGTGTGGTAGATATCGGGGCGGGCCGAAATGGTCCCCTCCATCGGCTCATTGTGTTCGTTGAGCTGGCGGGCGATGACACCCGGTTCCAGCATCATGTAGTCGTTGAGATAGTCGATCCACGAGTGATACGAGTGCTCATAGGCCTCAATATCACCGGCGTGTCCCCCGCTGTCCAAGGTGGCCCGACGCAGTGAAACCGCCGCGCAAATCCCCTCGCATAAGACCCACTGGAGTCGGTCGGTGAGGATCGGTTCGCCCTCAAAATCAGCCGTGTAAAGGAATCCGGGCTGGCCGTTGCGACGCCACCCGTCCTTCCGTGCTCTCTCAAACAGTTCGAGGGCGCCGGGGCCGAGGAAACTTGGCTCTTTCAGTCCCTCTTCCCTCAGGGCACCGCGCAGTTGCACCCCGAGGCGCGACAGCTCCATCCCGTGACCGATCACGTAGCCGTAGGGGTAGTGGGGCGTATTCGGGTTGTCCCGGTTGAAGTCCAACAGGGGATTCCAGTTTTCATCGTGGTGCTCGGGGACGCGCCAGTTGTGCTGGCTGGCCTCCCGGTAGGCAAAACTGAGCATCCGTTCGGCCCTCTGGATCCACTCCAGGTCCTGAACCGCCTCGGATGCCGCGAGGTACGCCTCAACGGTGTGCATCAGGGCGTTCATACCCCGGTACGGCTCACAGTGGGACCAGTCCCGGCTGTAACGGTCCACCACCAGGCCCGTTTCGTCGTCATACCAGTGGCGCAGCTGCTCGTTGAGGGCGTCGTTCAGCAGCTCGTGAGCCCCCGGACGGTTGGCGTTGGTTGCGGTGGCTGCTGCCAGAATCAGGAAGGCCTGCGCGTACTGCCACTTCTCATCGCCACCGTCCCGCCAGGGCACACCGTGTCCGTCCTCATTCGGATCGTGGTCGATGGCCGTGAACCACCCGCCGAACTCACGGTCACGAAAGTACGTCTGTATGCAGCGGATGCCGTGGTCGGCGTAGCGACGACTTCCGGGAATACCCAGGAGGACGCCCAGCGAAAACGCAAACGTCATGCGCGCGGTGATGGCGAGGTCGATAGGACGCTCAACATCAAGCTTCCCCTCGGGAGTGAAGTACCCGTATCCGGTTGGAGCCCAGGCGGCATGGCCGTGAACCAGAAGGTCCTGTAGCTGCCGCGAAAGCCATCGATTGTGCTCGATTGACTCCAACCAACCCATGTTTTCCACCTTTTGGGGAGATAGTAGAGAGCAACGCCGCTCGGGGTTACCGAACCAATCGTACTCGCCAACCAGGTGGTTTTCTAAGACTTAGTACCTCTCGAGCAGGGCGTCCAGGACAGCGGCAGCCCCGTCGTGATCCACGGCTCCGGTCGTGGCCTGCGCCGCTGCCACCACCTCGGGGGCAGCCCCACCCATGGCGACGCCGTGCGCCGCCCAGTTCAACATGGCGATGTCATTGTTGCCATCCCCGATGGCAACGGTCCCGCGCGGGTGAACGCCAAGCAGCTCGGCCAAACCCTCTAGGCTCTGAGCCTTGGTGGTGCCAAGCGCGGTGACATCGGCCCAGGCCGTCCAACCGATGGCACACTCAAACTCAGAGAGGTCCGCGGCGGCAATCGCCTCCGCAAACTCTTCCCGACTCATCCACGGGGCCCGAATCACCATGCGAACCGCAGGGTCCACCAGCAGCTGCTCCAGATCACGAAGGTCCTGAATCGACGCCAGTTCACCCGGTGGAAACTCAAGGTTCACGTTCATGCGTTCGTTGCCGCAATCCATGGCCAGGTGGGTGCCCGGGATGACTGCGAGGATGGCCTCGACTGCGGCACGCGGGTCAAAGTAGACCTCACCCACCTTGTCGTAGATCAGTTCACCAGCACGGTTACGGGACCAGCGAATTGTCTGGGCCCCGTTCGAGGACACCGAATAGCCCTCACCCAGATCCAGCTCTTCAAAGACCGGTCGGGTGGCAGGAATACCACGACCCGTGGCGATAACCAGGTTCATCCCGGCCTCGACGGCCGTCCCAACGGTCCTTCGCACATTCGGTGAAGCGCCCTCGGCAGTCAAGAGTGTTCCGTCCACATCCAGCGCGATAAGAAGCTGCGAGGGATCCTCCGGCAGGTCCCTTGGAAGAGCAAGTCGAGCATTCTCAACCTGCTCCCCGTAGGGCAGCCCGGGCCCCTGGTGGGGCGGAGGCGTAATGAGCTGCAGGGTCAAAGAATCAGCCGACCTTCGGGGTCATGACTTCGAGACCGCCGAGGTAGGGGCGCAGGGCCGCGGGAATGTTGACGGAGCCGTCCTCGTTCTGGTGGTTCTCTAGCATCGCCACCAGCCAGCGGGTTGTCGCCAGGGTTCCATTCAGGGTTGCCACCGGACCGATTCCGTCTTCGGTGCGCTGACGAACCGAGAGGCGGCGGGCCTGGAAGGTGGTGCAGTTCGAGGTCGAGGTGACCTCCATCCACCGCTCCTGGGTCGGCAGCCACGCCTCGCAGTCAAACTTGCGGGCAGCGGAAGCGCCGAGGTCGCCGGCGGCGGTGTCGATAACCCGGTAGGGCAGCTCGACCTTGCGCAGCATTTCCTCTTCCATGGCGAGGAGGCGCTGGTGCTCTTCTACCGCGTCCTCCGGCTTGGCGTAGGAGAACATTTCAACCTTGTTGAACTGGTGAACACGGATGATGCCGCGGGTATCACGCCCCGCAGCTCCGGCCTCACGGCGGTAGCAGGTGGACCAGCCCGCATAGCGCAGGGGTCCGTTTGTGAGGTCCAGAATCTCGCCCTCGTGGTAGCCCGCAAGCGCCACCTCAGAGGTGCCGACCAGGTAGAGGTCGTCGGCGGGAAGGTAGTAGATCTCATCGGAGTGTTCCCCGAGGAAGCCTGTGCCCCGCATGATCTCTGGCTTGACCAGGGTCGGGGTGATCTGCAGGTCAAATCCTGCGGCTGTCGCCTGGTCCACCGCCATGGTTAGCAGGGCCAGTTCAAGACGGGCACCGATCCCGCTGAGGTAGTAGAAACGGCTGCCGGAAACCTTGGCGCCCCGCTTTACGTCAATGGCCTTCAGGCCTTCACCAAGTTCGAGGTGGTCCTTCGGGGCGAAACCCTCGGAGGCAAAGTCGCGGGGCTTCGGCCCCTCGTGGCGCAGGACCTTGAAGTCATCAGCGCCACCGGCGGGTACGCCGTCCTCGACAACATTGGAGATCTGCATGTTGTAGTCGTTGAAGCGGGCCTCAGCTGCATCAGCGAGTTCCTTGGCGGCCGCGACCTGAACCGAAAGTTCCTTGGCTGCATCAAGGGCATGCTGACGGTCTTCCGGCTTGGCCTTACCGATGTTTCGGGAGACCGCCTTCTGCTCGGCGCGCAGGCTCTCATACTCTTGGAGCGCACTTCGACGCTCTTCATCAGCGGCAAGGAGGGAGTCGACCAGACTCACGTCCTCACCCCTGGCCTCCTGTGACCGGCGAACCGTATCTGGATCCTCACGAAGCAACCGCATATCAATCATGGGCCCATTCTACCGCCGCCGGCGCCCTGACCTTCGACTCGTGGGCAAGCGAACATTACCGCCGCCTGGAAACGTCTCAACTGCGTACCGAGAACGACGCGTCCTCGGCCCGACGGGGGCGATCAGACTAGTCTGGGGAGCATGTTTTCAAGTGAGTGGTTGTGGGCCTGGTTGACCCTTGGTGGGATTCTGATCGTCGCACTGATCGCGATCATGACCATCGTGGTGATTCGGCACCGGCGTCGCCCCGCCGCTGCCACTTCTGCCAACCCGGAAGAGCTGGAGAAGAAGGTGGCTGGGGGCGGCGTGTGGATCGTCGTCAACCCCGTGAAGCCCGCCAACTACGAACGGTTTAAGTCGGAAGTTGAGGACGAGGTACTGAGGGCGACCGGTCGTCCCCCATTCTGGCTTGAAACCACGGTTGAGGATCCCGGCACCGGCCAGGCCATTGAAGCG
>CAMFDH010000134.1 GCA_945949035.1 uncultured Actinomyces sp. | reverse complement strand
CGGGTGTCCCGCTGGTGCCAGGCGGGTCCGTAGATATCTGCGTGGTCGAAGAAGCCGCTCCCACCTGCGCGTGCCGCATCGTAAAGTTCTCGAATTTCTGCATCTGATTTGTCGGAGATGCGCATCTGACCCGATATGACACGGGACGCTACGACATCTGTTTGGGGCATTTTTGCTGTAATCATTGGCGTTCCTTGTACATTGCGACGAGTGCGACCCGTTTTCCGTAAACTATGGGCCATGAACAAATCATACGAGGCTCTTGAGCCAAACATAAAGGCTGTAAACGAGTTCTGGGCTGGTGCGGCTGATGAGATCGAGGTCCATTCGGACAGCGCTCTGTTCGGCGAGCAGACTCAGGCCGGACTAATTCCTCCTGTCTTCCAGTTTTCTGACAATCGCGCGGACGCGACCCACATGGCCCAGTCGGTCCTCAGTGGTAAAACCACCACTCTTACCACCCCGCTGGTTGACTTCACCAGGGAGGGTTTGGCTCTACCTGCACCCGGCGATATGTCAATCATCTGCGACGGTGACGGCATGCCCGTGGCTCTGGTCTCTGACACCGATGTCAAGACAGAATGGGATGCCGACAACCCCAAGGACAAGGTTGTGGTTGAAACCTTCGAGGTTATCTACCGTTAGCGGACGTGGCCGTCGCCAACCACGATCCACTTGGTTGTCGTCAACTCGGCCAGTCCCATCGGACCGCGCGCATGAAGCTTTTGGGTTGAAATCCCAATCTCTGCACCAAGTCCGAACTCGCCTCCATCAGTGAACCTGGTGGAGGCGTTGACGTTAACCACCGCAGAGTCGACCTCAGCAATGAACCTCTCACTGGCCTGTAGCGACTGGGTGCAGATGGCGTCGGTGTGCCCGGAGGACCACTTCTGGATGTGCTGCAGCGCCGCATCGAGACTATCGACCACCCTGATCGCAACCTCTAGTGCAAGGTATTCGGTCCCCCAGTCTCCATCGTTGGCCAGCGCAACCTCAACCCCTTCGGGAGCGCGCGCCACCACATCTGCATCCCCGTGGATGACGACCCCTGCTTCACTGAGCCGGGGCAGAAGCTTCGCGAGGAAGCTGTCGGCCACCTCCCTGTGAATCAGGATCGATTCGGCTGCGTTGCACACTGAAACCCGGTGTGTCTTCGAGTTCATGACGACCTCGAGCGCCTCGTCCTCATCGACGGGATAGTCAACGTAGACGTGGCAGTTCCCCACCCCGGTTTCAATGACAGGAACTAGAGCTTCACGAACCACGGTCTGGATCAGACCCGAACCACCGCGAGGAACGAGAACATCAACCAGGCCTCGGGCTCGCATGAGGGTCACTGAACCCTCCCGCCCATAGGCGTCAATCGACTGGACCAGATCGGCAGGAAGTCCCTGTTCAACCAGGGTTTCGGAGATGACAGAGACCAGTGCCGTGTTGCTCTCCAGAGCTGCGCTTCCGCCACGGAGCACCACCGCGTTGCCACTCTTCAGGCCGATACCTGCCGCATCAACAGTGACATTCGGTCGGGCCTCATAGATCATCCCGACGACACCCATGGGAACCCGGACCTGACGCACACGCATTCCGTTCGGAAGCGTGTAGCCACGAATAACGTCACCAATCGGATCACGAAGTGCAGCTAGATCGCGAAGGGCGTCCGCTATCCCACCAAGACGCTCCGGTGTCATGAGGAGGCGGTCAAGCAGGCCCTCTGAGAGTCCGGCGGCCCTTTCCCGATCCATATCTCGGGCGTTCGCCTGCAGAATCAAGTCCTGATTAGCAACCAGTGCGGTCGCTATCGCTTCCAGCGCTCGATCCTTAGTTTGCGTGGACGCCTGGGCCAGGGTCCGGGCTGCCACTTTTGCTCGCGCAGCAATGTCGAGGACGGCTAACTCGAGAGCATCGGGAGCGGACTGGGAGTTGACGGCATTGTTCACAGTGGTCATGGGACCAACCTAAGCCGGAGTGCCCACCCGCGCTAGCCGGGCCAGAACGTGGACTTTCAGCGAGTCCTGCGGTGCCGCGCCATGACAACCAACTCATCGCGATGAACGACCTCGTGGGCATAGCGTTCCTCGAGGATCTGTTCCACCTCATTCATCGATAGGCCCGCTATCTGGGGAATGCGTGGAGCTGAGAACCCGGCTGTCCCCCGCGCAATGACCGTCCCGTCCTCAGTTGCGATCTCGACTGCATCCCCGACCCTGAAGTTCCCCTCCGAACCGAGGACACCGGCAGGCAGGAGGGATGCGTTCCGGTCGGTGACGGCCCGAGCAGCGCCCTCATCAACATAGATGCGCCCCTTAATGTCCGCCGCGTAGGCAAGCCACAACTGACGCGCGGGCAACCTGGTCGCCGTGGTCTCAAACCACGTGCCCACGTCCTCCCCCCGCAGGGCCGCATGAACGCTGGCCGCCGAAGTGAGTAGAACCGGCACACCCGAGGACATGGCAATCGCAGCCGCCTGAATCTTGGTGACCATTCCGCCGGTGCCAAAGGCGGACCCCCGGCTGCCAACATCCAGTTGCTCCGCCTCTGGGAAGCTGTGGATTACATCGATCTTCTTGGCATCTGGAAGACGCGGGTTCCTGTCATAGAGCGCATCAACATCGGTGAGAAGTACAAGGACATCCGCATGAACAAGGTGCGCCGTCAGAGCAGCGAGACGATCATTGTCACCAAACCGGATCTCATCCGTTGCCACCGTGTCGTTCTCGTTAACGACGGGCACAACACCCAGCCTGAGCAGCTCATCAAGAGCCCGTCGGGCATTCTTGTAGTTGCTCTTACGCAGGACGTCCTCGGCGGTGAGCAGAACCTGCCCCACGGTGTAGCCAAGCTCGGCGAACTGGCGGGTGTACTCGGCGATAAGCAGACCCTGTCCGACGCTGGCAGCAGCTTGAGCCCCCGAAAGGGTCCGGGGTTTCTGCTTTAGCCCCAGGGGTCCCATGGCGGCGGCCTGGGCGCCCGAAGAAACTAGGACAACTTCCTGCCCTCTGGTTCGGCACACCGCAATGGCCTCTGACAGCTCGCGAATCCTAGCGAGGTCGAGGTGCCCATCGGGCCTGGTCAGGGAGGATGACCCCACCTTGATCACGATGCGGCGCGCTTCAGGAATAGCAGCCCGAGAAGCAACCGTGGGGACTTGATCCCCGGCTTTTTCATCCCTGGTCAATGTCACTCCCTGTGCCTCGTACTGTCGAACCAAAGACATACTAGTTGCTGCCGTGCAGCCGGGAATCGAGCAACTACCTACTGGTTACCCCTCGCTCCAGCTCCAGAGTTCCTCTCCATTCCCGTCCGTAATACGCACCCGCTGCAGGCCCCCAAGATCGATCTCGGTTCGTATGGATCGTGAGCCATTGGGTTCCGTGGTCTTGTAGATCAAACGCTTGTTCTCGACGAGGACGGTTTCAGTCTTGGCTGTCACCAGCCACGGGTGGCGACGACGAATGCCAATGAGTTCGCGGTACTGCACCAGAACCGGCTGACCGAAGGGCAGGAGATCCTGCGGGTTCAGCGGCATGGGGGGCCGAACAGCATCATCTCCGGTGGCGGTCTGCTCCTTGATCCCGGTGAACCCCTGTTCGTCTCCGTAGTAAACAGAGGGGATCCCGCCGACCGTCATCAGAATCGCGAACGCGATCACGGCCCGATCGAGGCCGAGGGTGGAGGCAATGCGACTCACATCGTGATTGCCCACGAAGGTGTTCGGAACGAAGTGACTCAGGAAGTCGTTGTGCCGCTGCAAGCTCCATTCCAGCTCGAAGAGGTTCTCGTCCAGCAGGCTGGACCAGATGGCCTTCCACAGCTCGTACTGCGTCACGGAGTCAACCTTCGACTCTTCCACAAAAGCCGTGTAGTCGCCGTGGATCACCTCCCCCAGGAACCAGGACTCGGGGAACTCATCTCGCAGCGGGGGAATAACCTGCGCCCAGAACCAGGGGGCCACAGAGTACGCCGCATCGAGCCGCCACCCATCGATGCCCCGATCCAGCCAGTAGCGCATGACGTCACTGACATAGCTCCTGGTCGCCAGACTCGCATGGTTGAGTCGCACCAGCGCCCCGTGGCCCTCAAACACCCGGGGTTTCGGGCCGCCCGGGGCATCCCAATCAACGTCAAAGAGGTCAGATTTCGGCGAACCCGCGCCGGCCTCGAGAACCTGACGAAGTTCGGGGTGGTCTGATCCCACGTGGCTGAACACCCCGTCAAGGAGGATGCGAAGGCCGCGTGAACGGCACTCTGCCACCAGGTAGTCGAAGTCTTCAAGGGTGCCAAGGCGCGGATCGATGCGGAACTGGTCCAGGCTGTCGTAGCCGTGGGTTGACGATGCGAAGATCGGCCCGAGGAGCAGACCGGAAACCCCCAGTTCAACCGCGTAGTCAAGCCAGTTGACCAGTTGGCGCAACCGCGGGGAAGCGTCCTCGTCCCAGTTGACGTCCCTTATTGGGGCACCCACAAAACCAAGGGGGTAGACGTGCCACCAGATGGCGTGTTCAACCCAGTTCACAAATAGCTCTCTTCCGTCTTCGCCAGCAAGCTCAAAACCCTACCCCCGAGCCTATCCCCTGCCTAGAAGGTGAAGACCGCGGCAATGAAGAGTGCAAAAAGACCCAGGTGGGCGACACCTGCCTGCACTGACGTTCTGCGCCTGGTATACGTGAAAACCAAGAGGCCGGTCGTTGCAATGAGGAGGGCAATGTCAACGGGGG
>CAMFDH010000133.1 GCA_945949035.1 uncultured Actinomyces sp. | reverse complement strand
TACGCCCTGGGAAACCAGATGATTTCCCAGGGCGTACCCGGAGTAGTTGCGCTTCCCCTACTTCAGGGAGAGCCTTAGCGCTTAGTAAAGGTATTGATGATCTCTACGATGCCGTAGATGACGCCCGCGATACCGACCAGCCACCAGAGAGTGAATGACGAGTAGACGGGAGCAAAGACAACCGTCAGGCCCGCGAGAATCGAAACGATGGCGTAGAAGACAGTCCATCCCTTTGATCCTGATGATCCGAGGGATGCGAAAGCCACAAAGCCCTCGTAAATCCAAGTCACACCAATCATGATCGCCATGAAGACGAAGAAGAATGCGGAGGTAGCCTGCAGGCTAGTCAGAGCAATGATGCCGGAGGCAACAAAAAGTGCTCCGACGATCAGTCGCCAGAACCGGGAACCGAACGCCATGCCACGGCTGAAGAAGCTGGCACCGACGTAAACGATTCCGGCAACGATCACGTAAACGGCAAAAATACCGGTAACGATCATCGCCGTCTTCATCGGCCAGAGCAGAATCGCAATACCAGCGGCGAGAGTGATGAGGCCGAAGATGCCCATCGCCACTCTTAGCTTGTTGCGAGTTCTCTCAATAAAGGTTTCACTCATTAGTCAAAATCTCCCATTTGTTAACAGTCAAGATACCGATGTAGAAACCACTGTGAGAGCAGGAAAGTGTCTACTTAGCCCAGATCCTCAACATCCAGAAGGCCCTTCTGGTATGCCTTGGCCAGACGACGGGGGACGCGGACCTCGCGGCCACCGACCTTAATCGTCTGCAGCTCGGTCAGCTTGGCTTTCCAAGCCGAACGGCGGGTGCGGGTATTCGATCGCGACATTTTGCGCTTGGGTACTGCCATGGCTCTGTCGCTCCTTCCGGATCCTAGTGGTCTTTGCCCCTACTCAGAAAGCAATTGTGTTGCCACTCTGGAGGTGCTGACGTCGTGATACGTCCATATTGAACTGCTCAAGTCTGCCACGGAGTCGCGTCAAACCGCCAGTTCCTCGGGAAATCTCTAGTGTGAAGTTAGTCCCGAGCCGTGTCATGATAGCTCAATGCTGACCTTAGTTGCGGGAACCCGGTCCGAAGTGGAATCTGAGATCAAGAAGTCCCGCTTCCTTGGTCATCTTCAGCCCGTGCGCTCGGTAGCTGAAGCTCGAGAGGTCATCGGAGAGGCCAGGCGCAGGTACCCTGATGCGCGCCACCATTGCTCCGCCTATGTTCTCGAGTCTGAGGGCGCAACTCCGCAGACCCACTTTTCTGATGATGGAGAACCAGCGGGAACTGCCGGGGCACCCATGCTTGAGGTACTTCTTGGGCACGACCTCGTCAACGTCGTTGCTGTTGTAACTCGATACTTTGGGGGAACCCTCCTGGGAACCGGTGGCCTCGTTCGTGCCTATTCGGGTTCAACCCAAGATGCGGTAAAGGCTGCTCACCTGGCCCGCATCGAGGTTCTCCCCTCATACGTGGTACTTCTGGAGCCTGACATTGCGGGCCGCGTGGAGTCCGAAATCCGTAGGCGCAACTGGACGGTTGAGGGGACGACCTGGACCAACTACGCCGAAATCACCTTCACGGTTCCCCCGGGTGACGAGGACGAGGTCGAACCGCTTATTTCCTCCCTGACCAGAGGAGTGGCGCAGGCAAGACGTGGGTCAGATCGCCGGGTCGAAGTTCCGCTCTAAGACCAAATCGACCCCATTCAATGACCACCTTGTTGGTGGAAGTGGCCCGTGGTCATATGATTTACGTGATCTATCACTTTCGTAATGAAACAGGGGTTCCCCATGGCCAAGATCTACCCGTCGATCACCGCAACAGTAGGAAACACTCCGCTGGTCCGACTCAGTCGAACAGTTCCAGAGGATGTCACCGTCCTCGCCAAAGTGGAGTACTTCAACCCGGGTGGGTCTGTGAAGGACCGTATTGGACGCCAGATTGTCGAGGCCGCAGAAGCATCCGGGCAGCTCCAGCCCGGCGGAACCATTGTCGAAGGTACCTCCGGTAATACGGGGATCGCCCTCGCCATGGTCGGCGCAGCCAAGGGCTACAAGGTCGTCCTAGCGATGCCGTCCTCGATGAGCAAAGAGCGCCGTGCGATTGTCCGCGCTTACGGTGCGGAGCTAATCCTTACTGAACCCAGCCTCGGAATGAAGGGTGCAGTTGCGGCCGCCGAAGAGTATGTAGCAAGCCATCCAGGATCCGTCCTCGCCCGCCAGTTCGACAACATCGCCAATGTTGAAGCACACATGCAGACGACAGCTGAGGAGATTTGGAACGACACTGACGGGGACGTTGACATCGTCGTCGGAGGGATTGGAACGGGCGGCACCATCACCGGCGTCGGAAAGGTTCTTCGCGAACGGAATCCTGAAATCCAGATTGTCGCCGTGGAACCGGTTGATTCACCACTGCTGACCAAGGGAACCGCCGGTCCCCACGTCATTCAGGGAATCGGCGCTAACTTCATCCCCTCAATCCTGGATCAGTCGGTCATCTCTGAGGTAATTGATGTTGAGGGTGAGGATTCGCTTCAGGTCAGCCGCGAAGTTGCTGCGGCAGAGGGACTCTTGGTGGGAATCTCCTCCGGTGCGGCACTTGTCGCTGCCAGGCAGGTGGCCGCCCGCCCGGAGAACAAGGGAAAGACCATCGTCGTGATCCTGCCGGATGGTGGAGAACGATACCTGAGCACCAAGCTCTACGAAGAGTACATGGTGTGATTGAGGGCTCGGGATATTTTCAGAAGGCATAGGCAGAGCCAGATGCTTGGTTTAGTTCAAAAGGCCTTCGGCTTTGTTCGCGAGGATGTGCAGGCGGCAATGGATCGGGACCCCGCGGCCGACAGTGCCCTGGAGGTGGCGCTTACGTACCCCGGGTTGCATGCGATCTGGGGCTACAGGTTGGCGCACGCAGTATGGGGGAAAGGCCATAGGTTTCCGGCACGTCTAATTCAGAACTCGACGAGGTTCTTTACCGGGGTGGACATACACCCGGCTGCGAAACTAGGTCGCAGGCTGTTTCTGGATCACGCTGAGGGGATTGTCATTGGTGAGACTGCGGTGGTTGGTGAGGACGTCCTCATTTTTCACCAGGTCACGCTGGGAGGAACATCTAATGAACCCGGGAAACGTCATCCAACGGTTGGGGACCGGGTCGTCCTTGGGGCGGGCGCGAAGATCATCGGACCTGTTTCGATTGGTGATGATGCCAAGGTCGGGGCAAATGCGGTTGTCGTACGCGATGTGCCGAAGGGCAAGGTCGCTGTTGGTGTTCCCGCTCGCTTGCTTGAGGAGAAGCGGCGCCACAAGATCCACTGAGATACCAGGGCAGTGGCCGAACTGGGACCTTTGAAGTGGCCAGTTATACGAAGTGTTCCGTTAAGCTGAGTTCATGAGCGAACTCACACTTCAGGCGGTTCGGCAAGAGATTCAGGATGGCTTTCGCCGAGAAGGGTTGGAAACTGCAACTCTGACGTTTTACGACATTCCTGCTTTGGCTGCGCTCTCAGTTAGTGCCTATGGCAATCCGCAGACGGCGGAGAGCCTGTGGGAAGCAACTGATGAGATGCGGATGTACTTTGACGGTGCCTTTGGGACACCTCGGGATGACTCCTTCATTGGGGCTTGGCTCGACGGTGAACTTGTGGGGGCCATCTTCGGGGTCTTGGACTCACCCATTGATGGTGTCCCTCGGGGCCCCTTTGTCATTGACCTGATGGTTGATCCAAGGTGTCGCCGCCAGGGAATTGCCAGCACCCTTGTCAATGAGTTGGCATCGAGAGTTGGGGAGTGGGGTTATGACGACCTCGCCCTGCAGCTTGACTTGCGCAGGTCACCCGAGGCGCTGCAGCTGTACCGCAGCCTGGGCTTCTCAGAGTTTGAGGGTTAGCCTCTACTTCTGGCAGGAAGAGCACCAGAACAGATTGCGGCCCTGCATCACCTTCGTCTTGACGGGGGCCCCGCAGACCAGACACTGCTGATCGGCACGCTTATAAACGAACCATTTCTTGGCTTCAAGGTCGTCGACTTCGACCTCGTCATTCACTAGTTCAGGAAGCACCGTGCGAATCCGCCCGTCCGTTACCCCGTCTTGCAGGAGGACGACGAAGTCATCCCAAAGACGTTTGAGACGCGCTTCAGAAATGTTGTTTCCCCGCCGGAATGGAGAGATTCCCTGCCGAAATAGGGCTTCCGCCCGGTAGATGTTCCCGACTCCGGCAGCTACTGACTGATCCATGACCAGCTCGCCGATGGGGCGGCGGCTGCTGCGGACACGGCGCACAAACTCATTGAGAAGCTTCACCGGGTCTGTGGTGTGATCCAAGGGGTCTGGCCCGAGGCGGTCCAACACTGCCTCTACGCCGGCAGCGTCAAGAACTTCGCATTTGGTCGGCCCTGTAAGGTCGGCCGCAACCCGGTCGGTGACAATGCGTAGTCGTACCGCCCCACGGGGAGGTGGAGGGGCCCACGTGTCGTCCTCCGGAGTGCTGATGTCTTCACCGGTCTCGGTCTCCTCGACGCTAAGCGCATCGGTTGCCTCCGCTGTCACAACCTGGAAGGCATCGCCACCAGTGTCACCGAGATCAGGCAGGAGTGCCCCATCCCCGTAGAGTGCGGGCACCTCTCCGTTCAGTGAGGTGACGCTAAAGCCACCAGCTGAGTTGGAAGCAGGATCTGGTAGGCGAGGGGCCCCGATCGAAGGTGTCACCCTCATGCCTGGGCTGCCATAGAACCTCCACGAGCCGT
>CAMFDH010000132.1 GCA_945949035.1 uncultured Actinomyces sp. | reverse complement strand
TTCCTTGTTGGTGAGGTCACCCTTGTAGATCCATACCTTCACGCCAATGCGGCCGAAGGTGGTGCGGGCTTCAAAGAAGCCGTAATCAATGTTGGCGCGCAGCGTCTGCAGGGGTACACGACCCTCGCGGTAGAACTCGCTGCGTGACATTTCAGCGCCACCCAGACGACCGGAGCACTGGACACGAATGCCCTTGGCGCCGGCACGCTGTGCGGACTGGATTGCCTTACGCATTGCGCGTCGGAAGGACACGCGAGCTGCGAGCTGCTCGGCAACACCCTGTGCGACCAGCTGGGCATCGATCTCGGGGTTCTTGACCTCGAGGATGTTCAGCTGAACCTGCTTGCCCGTGAGCTTCTCGAGGTCCTGGCGGAGGCGATCAGCCTCGGCGCCACGACGCCCGATAACAATGCCCGGACGAGCGGTGTGCAGATCAACGCGGACACGGTCGCGAGTACGCTCAATCTCAACCTTGGAGATACCTGCGCGCTCGAGGCCATCGGAAAGAACCTCGCGGATCTTCACGTCCTCGTCAACATAGTCGCTGTAGCGCTGACCCTTGGTGGTCGAGTCCGAGAACCACCGCGAACGGTGTTCGGTGGTGATCCCCAGGCGGAAACCAGTGGGGTTTACCTTCTGGCCCATCTAGCGATCCCCTCTCTTCTCATCTTTAGTTCCAACAACCACGGTGATGTGGCTGGTGCGCTTCAGAATCGTTCCGGCGCGGCCCTGGGCACGCGGCTGGAAACGCTTCATGGTCGGGCCCTCATCGACATAGGTCTCGAGAACCCACAGATCGGCATCCTGAATGCTTTCGCCGTTCTTGTCAGCAATGACCTTGGCATTGGCAACTGCCGAATGCAGGATCTTGTTGACATCGCGGGCTACACGCTGGGGTGCGAACTGCAGCATATCGGCTGCCGCCAGGAAGGACTTTCCACGGACCTCGTTAACGACCCGTCGTGCCTTCTGGGGCGTGACGCGAACGTAGCGCGCCTTCGCCTTGGCTTCCATCTTCTAGCTCCTTGCTTCCCCAGCGCCTAGCGGCGCCGGCCCTTACGGTCGTCCTTCACGTGGCTACGGAAAGTGCGCGTTGGTGCGAACTCTCCGAGTTTGTGTCCAACCATCGACTCCGTTACGTAAACCGGAACGTGACGACGGCCGTCATGGACTGCGAAGGTCAGACCCAGGAAATCCGGGGTGATCATCGAGCGGCGGGACCAGGTCTTGATGACCTGCTTGGTTCCCTTTTCAACCTGCTCGTCAACCTTCTTCTGCAAGCTCGGGTCTACGTAGGGACCCTTCTTCAAACTACGTGGCATCTGTCCAGCTCCCTATCAGCGCTTCTTGCCCGTGCGACGACGGCGGACGATCAACTTGTCACTCGGCTTGTTCGGACGACGGGTACGACCCTCCGGCTTGCCCCACGGGCTAACCGGGTGACGACCACCCGAAGTACGGCCTTCGCCACCACCATGTGGGTGATCGACCGGGTTCATAGCAACACCACGAACCTTGGGACGCTGACCCTTCCAGCGAGCACGACCGGCCTTACCAAGCGAAATGTTTGCCTGCTCTGCGTTTCCAACGGAACCCACGGTTGCACGGCAGTCCATGTCAACGTTGCGGATTTCGCCGGAGGGAAGACGCAGCTGTGCAAAGCGACCTTCCTTGGCGACCAGCTGGATCGAAGAACCAGCTGAACGAGCGAGGCGAGCTCCCTGTCCGGGGTTGAGCTCCACGGAGTGGATCACGGTACCCAGGGGAATGTTGCGCATCGGCAGGTTGTTACCAACCTTGATGTCGGCCTTTGGGCCGCTCTCGACAACCTGACCGACCTTTACACCCTGGGGTGCAATGATGTAGCGCTTCTCGCCGTCTGCGTAGTGCAGCAGTGCGATGTTCGCGGTGCGGTTCGGGTCGTACTCAATGTGAGCGATGCGTGCAGGTACGCCGTCTTTGTCGTTGCGCTTGAAGTCAATCAGACGGTAGGCCCTCTTGTGACCGCCACCGCGGTGACGTGAGGTGATACGACCGTATGAGTTGCGGCCACCGCTCTTGGTCAGAGGGCGAACCAGCGACTTCTCGGGGTGCGAACGGGTGATCTCGGAGAAGTCCGAGACGCTTCCGTGACGACGACCAGGAGTCGTCGGATTGTATTTGCGAATTGCCATTTTCTTCTACCCCTGCGCCTTAGATCCCGGACTGACCGAAAATGTCGATGGAACCTTCGCGGACAGTGACGATTGCGCGCTTGACATCCTTGCGACGGCCAATGCCATCACGACGGCGGAATGCCTTACCCTGGCGGTTCTGGGTAGCGATCTTCTCGACCTTGACGCCAAAGACCTCTTCGATCGCATTCTTGATCTCAGTCTTGTTGGCTCGTGGGTCAACTTCGAAGGTGTACTTCCCGATGTCCTGCAGGAGCGAAGACTTCTCAGTCACCACTGGCTTCAGGATGATATCGCGCGGATTCTTGGTTGATTCGAGGCTCACTTGTCGTCCTCCTTCTCAACGCCTGCACCAACACGGGCGCGAGCATTGTTGACGCGCTCCACGTAGGAGTTGAGCGCAGCTTCCGTGAACACAACGCGGTCAGAATCAACCACGTCGTAGGTGTTCAGCTGGTCAGCCCACACGATGTGTACGCCGTCAATGTTCTTGAAGGAACGTGCCGAAACCTCTGCCAGATCCTGGTCGCGATCAATGACGATCAGGACCTTCTTGGCGTCAGTAACTGCAGCCAGGGTTGCGATAGCAGCCTTGGTTGACGGTACATCTGCGGAAACCAGTGCCGAGAAGACGTAGATCGCGTCGGTGCGGGCGCGGTCCGACAGTGCGGAACGCAGTGCGCCTGCGATCATCTTCTTGGGGGTGCGCTGCGAGTAGTCACGGGGCTGCGGGCCGTGAACGACGCCACCACCCTTCCACTGCGGTGCGCGGATCGAACCCTGACGAGCCCGGCCTGTACCCTTCTGGCGCCACGGCTTCTTGCCGCCGCCGGAAACGTCTGCACGGGTCTTGGTCGCGTGGGTGCCCTGACGTGCTGCTGCACGCTGAGCCTCAACGACCTGGTGAATCAGGGGGATGTTCAACGCGACGTCAAAGATTGAACCCGGCAGGACAACAGTTGCCTTCGTCTTTGCGCCCTCGGCGTCAAATACCGGAAGAGTCCGGTCTTCACCTAGCTTGATGTTCTGTTCCATCGCTTAGGCCCCCTTTACAGCGGTACGTACCATTACAACGGCCTTACGAGGACCGGGGATGGCACCCTTGATCAACAGGAGACCGCGGTCGGTGTCAACACCCTGAATGGTCAGGTTCTGAACAGTGCGCTTGTCGCCACCCATACGGCCGGCCATGCGCTGTCCCTTGAAGATACGACCCGGTGTGGAGCATGCACCGATTGAACCGGGCTTGCGGTGGATCTTGTGGGCACCGTGGGATGCGGGGCCACCGGCGAAGCCGTGACGCTTCATCACACCTGCGAAGCCCTTACCCTTGGTGTTGCCGGAAACGTCAACCTTGGCACCGACCTCAAAGGTATCCGCAGCCAGCTCGGAACCCAGAGCGAACTCTGCGGCACCAGCGGTGCGGAACTCAGCGAGGTGACGCTTAGGGGCGACTCCAGCCTTTTCAAAGTGGCCAAGCAGAGGCTTGGTCACGCGGCGAGGATCGATGTCCTCAAAGCCGATCTGGACGGCGTTGTATCCGTCGTTCTCTTCGGTACGCACCTGAGTAACGACGTTCTTGCCAACCTGCACAACCGTCAGGGGAACGACCTTGCCGTTCTCATCCCAGACCTGGGTCATGCCGAGCTTACGGCCGAGTAGGGCCGCAGTCTTGGTGTCAGTAGTCATTCCGATGTCCTCAGAGCTTGATTTCGATGTTCACGTCTGCAGGCAGATCGAGTCGCATGAGCGAGTCAACGGCCTTAGGCGTGGGATCAATGATGTCGATGAGCCGCTTGTGCGTGCGCATCTCGAACTGCTCGCGGCTGTCCTTGTCCTTGTGCGGCGACCGAATAACGACAAATACGTTCTTCTCGGTCGGCAGCGGTACTGGGCCCACGACCGTGGCACCGGCACGCTGCACCGTATCTACAATCTTGCGCGCAGAGCTATCGATGACCTCGTGGTCATACGACTTCAGCCGGATGCGGATCTTTTGTCCCGCCATGCCGTCTACCTCTTCTCGTACAGATTTTCTTCCACCGACCCCCGCATTCGGGCGTGTCCACAGTCGGACACACACTATTGCGGCACCCAGATTGGCTCTGGTTGGGCCAAGTGTCTTGTCTAAAGAACTCTGGCGCCGGGATCCGCTAGAGCCGACTTGTTTTTCCCACGTCTTGAACCCTGGTTACTCTGAACAGTCGCTAGCGACTGCAATCTCAGATTGCTTTCCTATGAAAGCTGGGTTGTGGAGTATTCCCGTCGGCCAGGCACTGGTACCCGGGCCCTACCTTCCTGTTATCCTCCACCCTCAGAGGGGCTGTTGAACAGTCCCACCCGCGTGCGTTAGTAACATTCCGGCGCACCCTACTTTCGCAGGGCAGCTTGGATAGTTTGGCACGGTTTTCCAGCCGGCGCCAACTTCCTGTTACGAGATTCACGCCACCCGATACCCGCATCGGCCCCAACGCTCACGTCTCGGGCGTGTCGCGGCGTGAAATCTCGATTGATGTCGAGTTATGCCAGCGCCGGTGCCGCTGATGGTGCCAGCCTGTTTCCCAGCCTGGTCGAGGACGCTATCGTTCCTTCGGCGACCACCCTCGATCCCCTGTAGAGGACCAGCG
>CAMFDH010000131.1 GCA_945949035.1 uncultured Actinomyces sp. | reverse complement strand
CACCTCGTCGAGGGGCACATCTACCTGGCGCTCCTGGCTCACGTACCAGCGGTGCTCCAGAATCTCGTGGAACACCTGGCCGGGCTCCAGCTTTGCCGAAAGATCGGCGGGGATCGCCCCGATGACGTGGTCATAAACCTCGGTGGTCCATGCCCTGGCGACGTGTTCAACCGGTAGGTTCCACATTCCGTTGACCGCCCGGAACGTCTCAATATCCTCGAGCATCCTGCGTGCCTGAAGTTCTTCCACATCGAGACCCGTGAGGCGCATCATCTGGCGGTGGTAGTGACCCGCGTCGACCACCTTGGGCTGGATGATCAGCTGGTCGCCCTCGTCGCTGGTCGTCATCGTCAGCTCACCGACACTGAAGCCGAGGGCCGCTAGTCGATCGATCCGTTCCTTGACTCGCCAGTTCTCAGAAGCGCTGATTCTCTCCGCTCCCGTGAGCTCTTCCCAGAGTTGGTTGTATCGCTCAAGGATCCGGTTCCCGATCTCAATGGTGTCTTCATCTTCGGGAAGGAACCCGCCCGCCTGCAGGTCCATAAGCTCACCGATGATGTTGGTCCGCGCTAGGTCAACGTCATAGTGGCGTTGCCCGTCGGTCAGTTTCGGGTGCAGGTCGCCGGTTTCGGCGTCGACCAGGTAGGCGGAGTAGGAACCCGCGTCCCTGCGGAACAGGGTGTTGGAAAGAGAGACGTCCCCCCAGTAGAAGCCGAGGAGGTGGAGGCGGACGAGCAGGACCGCTAGTGCATCAAGGAGGCGATTCACGGTCTCAGTTGTGATCTTGCGGCTGAAAAGCGCGCGGTAGGGCAGTGAGAACTGCAGGTGCTCGGTGATGAGGACGGCGTTGAGCTCATTGCCCTCAGAATCTCGGCGCCCCGTTACAACCGCGGTCGGCTGAACCGACGGAGCTTCCATCCTGGAGAGGTCCCGTAGCATCTCATACTCGTGGTGCGCGACCGTTTCGCCGATCTCTTTGACCGCAATCACGCGGCCCGAGAGGTTGACGAAGCGAACCACATGGCGGGAGATCCCTCGGGGAAGAGCCGCAAGGACCTCTTCGGGCCACTCTTCCAGGGCGATGTCCCACGGCAGATCCAGCAGGGCAGGATCGACGTTCGCAGCGGTGATCTGCAGGGTCTTTGCCATGGCCCTCTCTCTTTCGAATCTTTGCAAAACCTAGATCATAGTCCGGTGCCCTGGGAGCTAATCACACGCCCCTACCAAGGGTACAGATGCCTCGGACGCAATGAAGGGTTGGTAGTCATTGACCACCAACCCTTCACCACGAACTGTCATTCAGCACTAGGCAGGAAGGCGAATACCCGTTGCCTCGGAGAACGTGTGCTGCTGGTCTTCGGCAATCTCAACACGCATCTTCGAACCTGCGGGAGGTGCCGAGTTCGGTGCGACACGGACAACGATCTGCTGTCCTCCGACCTCAACGATGCCGCGATCTTCACCCGTGCCATCAAGGTGACCGTAGACGTAGGCGTCCGAGCCAAGCTCTTCAACCAGGTCGATGACGATCGGAATGCCGGTGGTCGAGTTGCTGTCGATAACACGCAGACCCTCAGGGCGGAATCCGATGACAACCTTGCCGTCATCCTCGGGGGTAATGGCAGCAAGAGTTGCGGCCGACAGCGGGACAATCGCTGAACCGAGGCGGGCATTGGTGCCATCGATGGTGAAGGTGGCGAGGTTCATGGCCGGGGAGCCAATGAAGCCTGCAACGAACTTGTTCGCCGGCTCGTCATACATCTCACGAGGAGTGCCCACCTGCTGCAACAGACCGTCCTTCATAACCGCGATGCGGTCACCCATGGTCAGCGCTTCGGTCTGGTCGTGCGTGACGTAGACGGTGGTGACACCGAGCGAACGCTGCAGCGAAGCAATCTGGGTACGGGTCTGGACACGAAGCTTGGCGTCCAGGTTCGACAGCGGCTCATCCATCAGGAAGACCTGGGGCTTACGAACGATGGCGCGACCCATGGCAACACGCTGACGCTGACCACCTGAGAGGGCCTTCGGCTTACGCTCCAGGTAGGGCTCAAGGTCAAGAATCTTGGCGGCTTCATCAACACGCTTCTTGATCTCTGCCTTGGGCTCACCCGCGATCTTCAGGGCAAAGCCCATGTTGTCGCGAACGGTCATGTGGGGGTACAGAGCGTAGTTCTGGAAAACCATCGCAATGTCACGGTTCTTCGGCTGAACATCGGTCACGTCGCGGTCACCGATGTAGATGCGACCCGCGTTGACGTCCTCAAGACCCGCGAGCATACGCAGGGAGGTCGACTTACCACAGCCGGAAGGACCGACCAGGACCAGGAACTCCCCGTCCGCAATCTCAAGGTTCAGCTTGTCAACAGCGGGGTGATCCGAACCCGGGTAGATGCGGGTTGCGTTCTCAAAAGTTACACTTGCCATTTTTACTTCCTCCACCGGCAGGTACGTGCCGGACGATCCGTAGTAGAGATTCTTTAGTATCTGCTTCGATACTAGGACCCGCAACGGTGCGCACGCGGTCCGTCTTGAACCCTAGCACGTGGACCACATGCAGGCACTCTAGAATGGCGGAATGGTGCAAAATCTGCCGGAACCTCGGGACGGGGGCGACCCATCTCACACCCCCGGTTGGGTGGGAGGCTACACACTGCACCACCAGATCGGTCAGGGTGGCACCGGCACTGTATGGGAGGCCGAGGACGAGGGCGGGCACCGCGTCGCCCTCAAGATGCTTCACCCCTCACTTGCGGCAACGGAAGAGGCGCGCCTTCGACTACTTCGCGAAGCACGCCTGGTCAACCAGGTTCGCTCCCCCGGCATCGTCCGCGTCCTCGACGTCGAAGCGGATGCATACAGTCCCTTTGTAGTCACCGAGCTGGTCGAGGGACCGACGCTAGAGCAGGAGATTGCCCGCCTGCGCTACCGCGGTGATGACGCCGCGCAGCTTGGAACCGAGATCGCCGCAACGCTGGAGGCCGTTCACGCCGTTGGTATCGCCCACCGTGACCTCAAGCCTTCCAACATCATCCTCTCCGCAACCGGACCGACCCTGATCGACTTCGGTATCGCGCATGGAGAGGGCGACCACCACCTGACTCAGACAGGGGGGATGACAGGAACCCCGGGTTACGTCGCCCCCGAACTCCTCTCCGCAAGCGATCGACCCTCGATGGATCAGCTTCAGCAGGGTGACTGGTTCGCACTTTCAGCCTCTCTGCTCAAGGCCATGACCGGGTCTCCCCCTTTTGGACGAGGGCGGACGGATGCGATTCTCATGAGGGTTCTCAGCGGGGAACCTGACACGGCTGGTCTCGACGACTCGATAGCCCTGGCCTTCTGGTGGGCGTTGCGCCCGGACCCTGATGAACGTCTCACCCCGTACGACCTCATCGCCTGTCTGGGGGGAGCAGAGTTGATTCTGCCCGATGCGGACGAACCTGACGAGGATGAGGACGAGGTCGCATCCGGAGCCGAGACGATGGTGTTGGCCGACCGCCCGAGGCTCGGCACCCTTCCTCTACCGGAGGTCTTCGGGACACTTCCGCAGGCGCCCTCGTACCCGGCTGCGCCTGAGGGGAGGGGGGACATCTCCTACCCCGTCGAAACGTTTCGCCAGTGGGTTCCGCAGCCGGCACTCCCCCCACCCCCAGCCGGTCCTCGGGGAGTGGTTGCAACGCTGGCCTCCCTGGGACTGATCGGATCTCTGGCGTGGTTCCCGGCATTTTGGGGGCTCGCCGGAGTGGGAATCCTGGCGGCCGTCCTCTGCATCCTTCAGGTGATCGGGGCGACCGCGACAAGGCGATGGCAACTGCTGGTCGAGCAGGCGCAAGGCTCCACCCGCGGTGGCTTCTCACGGGCGATGACCACTCTCCGCAGCGCACTGGGCGGCTTGGTGCTGCTGCTCCCGGGAGTGGTTCTTGGGGCCTTCACCTACTACATAGCAGCCCTGGCCATTCAGGGTGTTCTCGGGGGTGCTGCTGATCCCGATGCTCCTCTGAACTGGCTCGCCCTCAACTCCACTGGTGAAGGACGCGTGACCCTGGCTGTTTGGATCGCATTCATTCTTGGACTCGCCAGCTGCTGGATGATCAAGACCTCACGACCTCTGCGTACCGGGGTCGCGGTGGCACTGGATGCGACCGGACCCAAGGTTGGAGGGCGCTGGGTGGTGACCGCGGCCCTGCTGATACCCGCGCTCGTCGGTCTGGGTGTCGCGGCTGTCATTTAGCGGTCAATCTCCCCCGCGCGGTCAATGGATCACTCACAATTACGTCAAAGGTGAACTGGAAAGTTTCAACCTGTTTGCTGCCAGGCTATTCTGACTCCAGTTCTGAATCTGTCTCTCTATAGATTGGGTCCACGATGGCAAAGAAGAATGCCTCCCAGGCAGACGTCGCGATGCGCGATAAGGCAAAGCAGATGCGCGAAGCGCAGGAAAAGTCTGACAGGCGCACCCGTAACATCATCATCATCCTGGCCGTCGTGCTGGTGGCCGCCATTGCAGTGGCGATTGTCTTCGTGGTGATGAACCGCCCCACCGCTGAGAAAGCGGCTGAGAACCTGCCGGAGCAGTTCAAGGACGGGGCGCCCATTGCGATCTCTTCGCAGGGTATTGGCGTTACAAACCCAGACGCGGAAGATCTGACCTTCTACTTCGACTACTCCTGCGGGGCCTGCACCCAGCTTGAGATTGGTCTGCGCCCCAACCTCTTTGATGCCGCAGAGGCAGGCGACTACAACCTGATGCTGCAGCCGGTGATCACGGCTGGAGCTCCGTACAACCTGGCGGCCACCGCCGGCGCCCTCGTTGTTGCGGCTGAGGCCCCTG
>CAMFDH010000130.1 GCA_945949035.1 uncultured Actinomyces sp. | reverse complement strand
GATGACGTCCCCGGTGTCGAGATTGCCCGGGATGAGGGAGCTGACAGGGTCGAACTGTGCAGAGAGTTGAGTGTTGGTGGGCTGACCCCAAGTCTTTCAACCATCGAGTCTTCCCTTGAGGTGGCGCCGGCCCGCGGCCTGCGGATCCTGGTGCGGGAGAACCGAGAGAGTTTCTTCCTGTCCGAGGACGAGGTCGCCGAGCAAGCACGTTTGATCGAGCAGATTCGCAGAGAGTTCTCGGATGCGTCTGTGCCCCTGGGATTTGTGGTTGGAGGAATCAGTCGCGGCCCCCGGGGTGCTGAGATCAGCCGCCCCCAGGCTGCGCTTTGGCGCGAGGCTGCGGGGGAGCACGACCTGATCTTTCACCGTGCATTCGATGAACTGGCGGACCCGATTGAAGCTCTCGACCTCCTCTTTGAACTCGACTACACGGGAATTCTCAGTGCCGGGTCAACCTCAGGGGTTGCGGACACCGATGCATTGCGCAGGTACCGTGAGGCGCAACCAACCCTGACGGTGATTGGCTCCGGTGGGCTTCGTGCCCACAACATCGCGGGGGTCATCGAGGCAGCGGGTCTGGCAGAGGTTCACTTTCGTGCCCCAGGCCCTTTGGGAACAGGCACTTCAGAGCAGGTTGTGCGCGAAACTGTCTGCGTGGTGCGTGCCCTGAGCCAGAGCAATTAGGCCCCTGGTACCGTAGAATTACAGTCCAAAACAGAAGACTCTTAGGTTACGACGGCGTCACATCGATTCCCCTCGAAGATGCCCGGTATCCGCGATTTCAAGGAGGACGCAAATGTCTGAACGCTCGTTCCGCCGCCCCGCATCACTGGAGCAGGCCGATGCGGAAATGATTGTCGGAGATGAGGATCCCGCGGCCGAATCCGAGATCGCACACACCACCGCATGGGCTCTGCTGGGCGTGACCAGTGGTGACTTCGATAAGAAGGCGGTTGCTCAGCTACAGACTTCCGTCCGTGCTGAGGGCGTCGATATCATTGCTGCGGCCTGGGCCCGCTCACCGGAGTTCACACTGCCCGGAGCTCTCTGGCGCATCTACCTGCTGTGGCAGTGGCACCAGATGAACTCCGAGGTGATTGAAGAGCGCTACCACGAGGGGGTTGAGGCGATGCGAGAGAAGGGCTTGGACGCCGACGCGCAGCCACCTCTTGCCGAGGTGATCAGGGGTATCGAAGGCGTCCTCGCCGGCTACGCCAACGAGGACGATCTAGCACCAATCTTTGCGGCTACGGCCCAGGCCATGCGGGTCATGGCCATGGGGGTTCGTTTTGGACCAAGCTGGATCACCGAGGACAGCCACCTGCTCGCACACACGGTAACCCGTCGTCCTCAGGCGCTTCTGGATACGGCGCGTGAGCTTGATGAAAGTGCGCGGCAGGCCGCGGCAGGAACCCTCGACTAACCGGATCCACTCAGCTTCGACACTTGCTACGAACCGGCGGCTTAGAAATGGACGACATGACTACGGACGACACCTCATCGATTGCCAGCGACAGGATTGCCCTGCGGGCAGCTGGAGACAGCACGGAGTTCGATTCCGAGGATTACGCCGAGGAAAACTCGGATCTCCCGCAGGTCCTTGAAACTGCGCGACCCTCAGAGCTGCTACTACCCGCCGACTCCGACATGCTGGTGGGCGAAGAGCATGAGGATGATGAGTACGAACTGGGGGAGGGCTTCCTCGGAGATGACGACTTCGATGACATTGGCGTCCTCATCCCCAGCGGGATTCCGGTTGACACCTCGGGCCCGCTCGGCCTCGACCACCCGCTCCCAGAGGGGCGTTTTGCTGATCGGGAGCTGTCGTGGCTGGCGTTCAACCAACGCGTCCTCGAACAGTCTGAAGATGAATCGGTTCCCCTACTTGAGCGGCTGTGGTTCTCGGGAATCTTCTCCTCGAATCTTGACGAGTTCTTCATGGTGCGTGTCGCCGGGCTCAAGCGACGCATCAACGCTGGAATCGCTAGGCCCAGTGCGTCAGGACTGCCGCCGCGAGAGGTGCTGGAGCACATCACTTCAGAGACCCGCGACCTCGTCGAACGTCAGGCGGCGAACCTGAAGGAAGAGTTCGTCCCCGCCCTGGCTGCGGCCGGTCTGCACTTCGGAGAGTGGGACTCGCTGGAATCCACCACCCGGGACCGACTCTCCTCCTACTTCCGCCACCGTGTCTTTCCGGTTCTGACGCCGCTTGCGGTCGATCCCAGCCACCCCTTCCCCTATATTTCGGGACTGTCGCTCAACATCGCAGTTGTCCTCAAGAACCCGGTCTCGGGTAAGCAACACTTCGCTCGAGTCCGTGTGCCGGAGACGCTGCCGCGCCTTATCAACGTGGATGCGGCCTTGCGTGAGGGGCGCCCCGAACAGTATGTGCGTCGCGATTCAGGGACGACCTTCCTGACGATCGAGCAGCTCATCATCGCTCACCTGGACCACCTCTTCCCGGGGGTTGAGGTGAAGGAGGCCTACACCTTCCGCGTTACCCGTAACGAGGACCTGATTGTTGAAGAGGACGACGCTGAAAACCTGCTGACGGCAATGGAAGAAGAGCTGCATCGGCGTCGCTTCGGTGACGCGGTGCGCCTTGAGGTCGAAGAGGCCATGAGCCCGTTTGTCCTCAATTTCCTCACCGAGAAACTAGAGCTGGGTAACGATGATGTCTTCAAGCTGCCAAGTCCGCTGGACTTCACGCTCTTCAACGAACTACACGACCTCGACCTACCCCACCTCAAGTACCTGCCCTTCGTGCCGGTCACACCTGCCGGCCTCACCGATGTTGAGTCCTCGAAGCCACAGGATATCTTCGGGACCGTTTCCAACCACGACGTCCTCCTGCACCACCCCTACGATTCGTTCGCCACTTCGGTCCAGCACTTCATCAGTCAGGCCGCACGCGACCCGCAGGTTCTGGCCATCAAGCAGACGCTGTATCGCACCTCCGGGGACTCACCCATCGTCTCCTCTCTGATTGAAGCCGCCCGGAACAACAAGCAGGTGGTTGCAATTGTTGAGGTCAAGGCACGTTTTGATGAGGAGGCGAACATTGAGTGGGCCCGCAAGCTGGAGAAGGCCGGGGTTCATGTCGTCTACGGCATGCTCGGCCTGAAGACCCACTGCAAGCTGTCGCTGGTGGTGCGCCAGGAGGGCGAAATCCTCAAGCGGTACTGCCACGTCGGAACCGGTAACTACCACCCGGGGACCGCGCGCGGTTACGAGGATCTTGGGCTACTCACCGCCGATCCGGAAGTGACACAGGATCTGACCAGGCTGTTCAACCAGCTTTCGGGGTATGCGCCCAAGTCGACTTTCCGCAGGCTGCTGGTGGCCCCGGTGTCGATTCGCAGCGGGCTCATCGATCGGATCGAAGAGCAGGCGCGACGGAAGCGGGCCGGCGAGGACGCCTGGATCGGCATCAAGGTCAACTCGATCGTTGACGAGCAGATTACGGACGCCCTCTATCGGGCCAGCCAGGCCGGGGTTCGCATCGACATTGTCGTGCGGGGGATCTGCGGGGTGAAGCCGGGGGTCAAGGGACTCTCTGAGAACATCCGGGTGCGGTCCATTCTGGGACGCTTCCTGGAGCACTCCCGCATCTTTGCTTTTGGACCCTCAGGTGAGGAAGAGGTGTGGATCGGTTCCGCCGACCTCATGCACCGCAACCTTGATCGCAGGGTGGAGGCCCTGGTGCGAATTGATAATCGCGACCATGCCGATTACCTGGCCGGACTTGTGAGGACGGAGGCCTCCCCAACGACCTCGGCGTGGAGCCTGAGGAAGAGCGGACGCTGGAATAGGCGCACCCATGACAAGTATGGTGCCCCGCTGCGGGACATCCAGGTGGAGCTGATGGAAGAGGCATCATCCAGGGTAGTTGGACGTTAGGACCGGTTTCGGTCGGTAAGGTTGCCGTATGGCAAGTCGCGCGCTCGTGTTCCCTAAAGGTATGGTCCGCTCCGCAGGTGCGGTGGTATGGAGGGCGGTGCCCGGCGTCGAGATTGTGCCGGGACAGCCCCTAGCGCCGACCGACCTGGAGTTTCTTCTCGTCCACCGCCCTCGTTATCGTGAATGGCGCTGGCCCAAGGGCAAGGCTGAAACCAATGAGACCCTGCCGGCCGCAGCCGTCCGTGAGGTTGAGGAAGAGACCGGCTACGCGGTTACCCTCGGCACTCCACTGACCACCCAGCGCTACCGCCTTGGCTCAGGCCACCTCAAAGAGGTCTACTACTGGACGGGAATGCTGCTTGAGGACAAGCCGGCCCTGGCCTCAAGGAAGCCCGTCAAGAGGGCGCCGAAGAAAGAAATCGACATCGTCCAGTGGGTTTCTCCGGCCCGTGCCCGCCTTATGCTGACGCGCCGGGGCGACCGCCGCCTGCTGACAGAAGTTATCAACCGTGCGGGGCGCGGTGAACTGATTACTTCAACCACGGTCATCCTTCGCCACGCTCGCGCGGTGGACCGGGCCAAGTGGGACGGCAAAGAGGGGATGCGGCCCCTGAGCCGCCTGGGCGGGGCTCAGGCCCTCGACCTCGTTCCCCTCATGTCTGCATTCGGGATCGATGTCGTTCACTCCTCCCCCTGGATGCGCTGCGTTCAGACGGTGGTCCCGTACTCAGCAGTCGGTGGGGCGAAGTTCAAGACGCATGCGTTCCTGACAGAGAAGGCGGTCAACATTGATCCCGGTCCTTCAAGCGCGCTGGTTGAGAAGTTACTAAACAAGCCGAAGGGGGCTCGAGCGGTCAGCATGCACCGACCGGGTTACCAGGCGCTGCTGGCACCGATTCGTGACATCACCCCACGGCGCATGATGGCGCTGATTGAGC
>CAMFDH010000129.1 GCA_945949035.1 uncultured Actinomyces sp. | reverse complement strand
GCAGGCGGGCAATCTCTTCAGCAGCCGCACGGTTGTTGCGAGTGGCGGTCTCTTCGAGTGTCCCGCCAGAGCCGACAGACAACCCGGTGTTGACGTCAACCACGGTCATTGCTTCAGTCCGCTCGATGATCAGGGTGCCACCGCTTGGGAGCCAGACCTTACGGTCCATTCCCTTAGCAAGCTGAGGACGAATCCCCTTTTCATCAAAGACATCGCTCTTCGAGTTCCACTTCTCCAGGCGATCCAGCAGCTCCGGAGAGAGTTCCTCGACGTACTCGTGGACCGTCTGCCAGGTCTCTTCGCCCTGAACAACCAGCTTGGCGACATCCTCATTAAAGAGGTCTCGGACAACACGGACGACCATTTCGGGCTCGCCCCGCAGTAGCACGGGAGCCTTACGAGTCGTCTCGGTCTTCTTCTCGATCTTCGCCCACTGCTTGGTGAGACGATCAACGTCATCACGCAGCTGGTCCTCAGCGGCACCCTCCGATGCGGTCCTGACGATGACGCCAGTACCCTCGGGAACGATCTGCTTGAGAATCTTCTTGAGGCGGTTGCGCTCGGTCTCTGGAAGCTTGCGGCTAATTCCAAGAACCGTGGAACCGGGGACGAGGACGAGGTAGCGGCCAGCAAGCGTGATCTGGCTGGTCAGGCGTGCGCCCTTGTGACCGATCGGATCCTTCGTCACCTGGACGAGGACGTTGTCACCAGGAGACAGTGCCGACTCTATGCGCCGTGGCTTACCCTGCATGCCCAGGGCATCCCAGTTCACCTCACCGGCGTAGAGAACCGCGTTGCGACCCCGACCGATGTCAACAAAAGCGGCCTCCATCGAAGGCAGAACATTCTGCACCTTGCCAAGGTAGATGTTGCCTACTACCGACTGGCTGGTGCGACGGGCTACGAAGTGCTCAACGAGGATCCCATCCTCGAGAACGGCGACCTGGTCAGAACCATCCTCGTGACGAACGATCATCTCCCGATCGACGGACTCACGACGGGCGAGGAACTCCGCCTCTGTAATTGAGTGGCGGCGGCGCCCTTCCTTACGGCCTTCACGACGACGCATGCGCTTGGCTTCAAGTCGTGTTGATCCACGGATTGACTGAACCTGGTCAGCATCACTTGACTCACCAGTTTCACCCGAGTCTCCCCTGGTGCGACGGCGACGGCGACGGCTTGACGAACCCGATTCCGAGCTCTCCGTTTCACCCTGCTCCGAGCCGGAGGTCTCGGCCTGCGGCTCAGCACTCTCTTCCTCGGCAGGCTTGTCCTTGGCCGAGGCCGAAGGCTTGCCAGAACCGGTTGAACCAGACTGCTTCTTCTGGCTCTGCGCCCTCTTATTCTGAGATCGCCCCTCACTCTTCGCCTGCGGAGCTTCCACCTCGGTCTTCTCCGAGGGCTCCTGCTGCTGAGTTGACTTGGGGGACTCGCCCCGGCGATTACCCGATCGCTCACGGCGGGGGCTTGTCTCACGGCTTCCACCGTCGCGGCTCACGCCCTCGCTGGTGTCCTTGATGGCCGCGGGCTTCTGCTCCGGGGCCTGGAACACTGGCGCTTGAAACAACAGCGCTGCCGCAGGTGTCTGAGGCAGCGTTGCATGCTCCTCGTTGTGGCTACTCAATTTTATCTCCCACGCATCCAATGCCGCCCCACACCGAGCGCATTGAAAGCTCAAACCAACTCGTCCTCACAAACGGGACGGAAACTTGACGGGCCATTGCCAGGATTCAGCAGAATCCCCAAACTCGGTTGGATCTGCCGGCACCACCCGAAGGTGTGTTCGGGGGCCCTCGACTGCCATGTTACATCACGGCTACGGTCGACCCTAGGAGGCGACGCCCGTAGAGAAATACCTATCGTTTCTTGACAGGCTGAGAATCCTCTCGCCGATATGCTGCAGAATCGTGCTTTTTGTGAGCGATTTGGATGCGAAACATGGGATATTAGACTCAGGGAGAGGCTAAGTTGGCTGGTGGCTTGCCGTCAGAGCAGTCGGCAACCTCAACCTGGGTCGAGGAATGCCGGTCCGTGTATGGATCAGCGCAACTGGCGGCTAGCGCGCCTGATTTTTACAGTTTTATATGAAAGGCCAAATGAATGGACGTCCTATCGACAGCCTTAGATACTGTCGCCATAGGGAGGTGGCAGTTCGGAATCACGACTGTCTACCACTTCCTCCTAGTGCCGCTTACGATCGGTCTCTCGCTCTGCGTAGCGATCATGCAGACCTTCTGGTACTCAACCGGGAAGGATGTGTGGCTGCAGGCCACACGCTTCTTCGGCAAGCTCCTTCTAATTAACTTTGCCCTTGGTGTAGCCACGGGTATTGTCCAGGAGTTCCAGTTCGGCATGAACTGGTCGGAGTACTCGCGTTACGTCGGTGACATCTTCGGCGCCCCGCTGGCCATTGAGGCACTTCTGGCCTTCTTCCTTGAGTCGACCTTCCTGGGTCTGTGGATCTTCGGTTGGGGACGGATCTCAAAGGGTGTTCACCTTCTGATGATCTGGCTTGTCACAGCCGGCGTGAACCTGTCCGCCCTGTGGATTCTGGCCGCGAACTCGTGGATGCAGCACCCGGTTGGAACCATTTTCAACCCGGAAACCGGTCGTGCAGAACTTGATGGTGTGGGTGGCTTCTTCCAGCTCATCATCAACCCCGTAACCTGGTTCGCCTTCAGCCACGTTGTCACTTCTGCCTGGCTTTTGACCGGCACGTTCATCGCCGGTATCGCCGTGTGGTGGATGACCCGAGCCGCCCGCCTCGGCGGAGAGGCAGGTATGAAGGAGGCGCGTGAGATCTGGCGCCCCATCACCCTGTTCGGCCTCGTCGTCATCATTATCGGTGGCCTTGGTACGGCTGGGACCGGTCACTTCCAGGGTCAAGAAATGGTCAAGCTTCAGCCGGCCAAGATGGCTGCTGCTGAGGGAATCTGTGTTGACACCGAAGGCGCTGCGTTTACAGTCGCCATGTTTGGGGACTGCCCCACCTCCGTAGACGGAGTCCAGCCGACTCGAATCATCACAGTTCCGAGAGTTGCCTCGTTCATGGCTTCGAACTCCTTCACCGCTGAGGCCGAAGGAACCATTGATATCCAGGCCCGAATGGTCGAGCTGCTGAACAACAATGAGGTCTTCGTCGAGCGCTACGGCGATGCGGCACAGTACGACTTCATTCCGCCGCAGATGCCCGTGTTCTGGTCCTTCAGGATTATGATCGGCTTCGCCGCTTTCTCGGCACTTCTTGCCCTGGCTGCGCTGTGGACACTGCGTAAGGACAGGATTCCCACCTCGGTGTGGCTCGGTCGCTACGCGATCTTCTCCATCCCCATGCCGTTCATCGCGGCCTCGGCGGGTTGGATCTTCACTGAGATGGGCCGTCAGCCCTGGGTGGTCTACCCCAACATGGCCGCACTGCAGAATGGTGATCCTCTGGGTAACGTCAGCCAGCTGACTGCCACGGGTATCTCCACCTCGGTGAGTGCCGGACAGATGCTGACCACCATGACCCTGTTCACCCTGCTCTACCTGGCGCTGGGCGTTGTCTGGGTCTGGCTGATGCGCAGATTCGTCGTCGAGGGCATACACCCGACACCTGAAGACAGCAAGAAGGATCCTTCTGCTCAAGCCCTCCACTTCGGATACTGATAGGAGCCGATTGATATGACTGCCCTAGTAGTTATCTGGTTCATTCTCATTGCGGTCCTGTGGACCGTCTACCTCATCCTCGAGGGATTCGACTTCGGTGTCGGAATGATCCTTCGTACCATGACCAAGTCGGATGACGAACGCACCGCGGTCGTTCGAAGCATTGGCCCACACTGGGACGGTAACGAGGTCTGGCTCCTCACGGCAGGCGGCGCAATGTTCGCGGCCTTCCCGCTGTGGTACTCGACCATGTTCTCCGGCATGTACATGGCCTTCTTCCTGCTGCTTGTCCTGCTGATTCTTCGCATCGTTGCCATTGAGTGGCGCTCGAAGATCATCTCGAGCAAGTGGCGCAACACCTGGGACTGGTTCCAGTCCATTTCAGCATTCGGTGTGCCGATCGTCCTCGGTGTCGCATTCTCCAACCTGGTCGCAGGCATGAAGATTGAGGCCCAGCAGTGGAGCATGGTTGACGGACGTCTTTCCATGACAACCGTTGACCCAGGCGCTGTCCAGGATGCCATGGCTAGCGGAACTCTGGCCTACAACATGGTCGGAAGCTTCTGGTCACTGTTCACCCCATACACCCTGTGGGGCGGCCTGACCATCGCGGCCATTTGCTTTGCAGCTGGAACCCAGTTCCTCTCCCTCAAGATGGAGGGCGACCTCCAGAAGCGTGTTACGGCCGCATCAGCTCCGGCTTCGATCGTTGCTGTTGTCACCGGAGCCGTTTGGGTCATCTGGGGTCAGCTGGCCTACTCGAGTAACCAGTGGTCCTGGCTGCCGCTGCTCCTAGCAGCAGTCGCCCTCATCCTGACCGCTTTCTACTCACAGAAGGCATACCGGAACGAGAAGCTGGCACTCACGTACTCCTCACTCGGAGTGGCATTCGCAGTTGCATGGGTCTTCTCGACCATGGCTCCGTACGTACTGAAGTCTTCGATTGATCCGGCGTACTCGCTGACCATGGAGTGGGCTTCATCGACCACTCCGACGCTGACCGTCATGCTGGTTGTGGCAATCATCTTGGTTCCGATCGTTATCGGTTACACCCTGTGGTCCTACTGGGTGTTCCGCGGACGCATCAACCCGGAGGAAGCAAGTATTCCCACCGGTCTGCACGCGAAGCTGATTCGCCCGAAGGCCAACTTCCTTACCGGCAAGCAGTAGTGGTCGGTTAGGTTCAAGAAGGGCGGCTCCCGGTCTAAT
>CAMFDH010000128.1 GCA_945949035.1 uncultured Actinomyces sp. | reverse complement strand
AGACACCGTGTTTGCATCGAAACGTTCATCTCAACTTTGTAAGTAATGGTCAGAAAAGAAGGAATTTATGACGCAGTCAATCGAGGCTCCAGCCCCGAAGACGCCAATGTCAGATGACGAGATCATCGAGTCAATTGGCGCGTACGAGTACGGCTGGCGTGACAGCGATGACTACTCCAAGGGTCTCCCGAAGGGTATCAACGCTGACATTGTCCGCTTCATTTCGAACACCAAGGGTGAACCGGAATGGATGCTTGAACGGCGTTTGAAGGCGTTCGACTTCTTCGAGCGCAAGCCGATGCCAACCTGGGGCCCCGACCTCAGCAGCATCGACTTCGACTCCTACAAGTACTACGTCCGACCCACTGACCGCCAGGTGCAGTCATGGGAGGACCTGCCTGAGGAAATCAAGAACACCTATGACCGTCTTGGTATCCCCGAGGCTGAGAAGAAGCGTCTGGTTGCAGGTGTGGCGGCTCAGTATGAGTCCGAGGTCGTCTACCAGCAGATCCAGGAGGACCTTGAGGCCCAGGGTGTTGTGTTCCTTGATACGGACAGTGGCCTACGTGAGTACCCGGAGATCTTCGAGAAGTTCTTCGGTAAGGCTGTTCCCGCCGGTGACAACAAGTTCGCCTCGCTGAACACCGCAACCTGGTCGGGCGGCTCATTCGTCTATGTCCCACCGGGCGTCCACGTTGAGATTCCGCTGCAGGCCTACTTCCGTATCAATACGGAGGCCATGGGTCAGTTTGAGCGCACCCTGATCATCGCTGATGAAGGCTCCTACGTTCACTACGTTGAGGGTTGCACCGCTCCCATCTACGACACCAACTCGCTGCACTCCGCGGTGGTTGAGATCTTCGTGATGAAGGACGCTCGCGTCCGTTACACCACCATCCAGAACTGGTCGAACAACGTCCTCAACCTGGTTACCCAGCGTGCGATCGTCGAAGAGGGCGGCACCATGGAGTGGGTGGACGGCAACATTGGTTCGGCCATCACCATGAAGTACCCGGCGTGCTACCTGATGGGTGAGAACGCGCGCGGTGAGACCCTGTCAATGGGTTTCGCTGGAACCGTTCAGCACCAAGACACCGGCGCCAAGATGGTGCACATGGCACCAAAGACCTCCTCGTCAATCGTTGCGAAATCAGTTTCACGCGGTGGAGGACGTACCTCCTACCGGGGGCTGGTTGAGGTTCACTCGCGAGCCACCAAGTCCAAGTCAAATGTTCTCTGTGATGCGCTCCTTGTTGACAAGATTTCCCGTACTGACACCTACCCCTACGTGGATGTTCGTACCGAGGACGTCGAGATGGGTCACGAGGCGACTGTCTCCAAGGTGAACGAGGATCAACTGTTCTACCTGATGAGCCGAGGTCTTGATGAGACCGAGGCCATGGCAACGATTGTGCGCGGCTTCATCGAGCCCATCGCCAAGCACCTGCCCATGGAGTACGCCCTCGAACTAAACCGCCTTATCGAACTGCAGATGGAAGGGTCCGTCGGCTGATATGACACCGCAGAAGCAAACAAGCAACATCCTGGAACCGTCAAAGGTTTCACGCGCCAACCGCCTCAAGTCTTTCAAGGCCGCCGACTTCGGTGTCCCCAAGGGCCGTGAGGAAGACTGGCGCTTCACCCCGATGCGCCGCATCCGCCCGATGTTCGAAGCAGAAGGCTATGCGGGCACCCCGCAGGTAGCGATCCAGGCTCCCGATAACGTCATCGTTGCCACGGTCTCCCGCACGGAGTTCGATGAGCCCGTCGTTCTGGCTCCGGAGGACTACCCCTCAGCACTCGCATGGGAAAAGTTCGAAGAGACGACTGAGGTTGTTATTCCTCAAGAGGTTGAGCTCGATGAGCCGGTGTACTTGACTGTCACCGCCGGAGAGCGTCTCAAGGCAGGTCGTATTGTCGTTCGGGCAGAGGCGATGTCTAAGGGAACTGTCGTCATCCTGCACAATGGTCCCGCCATGTACAACGAAACCGTTGAGGTCGAGGCCGGAGAGGGCGCGAACCTGACGGTCGTGGCTGTCCACGAGTGGGATAGGGATGCCCTACACACGGCCTCGCACCGAGTTCGCGCTGCGCGTGATTCGAACCTGCACCACATGGTGATCACACTCGGTGGTGACACCGTGCGCATCAACGTCGACACCGACATGACTGGACCCGGAGCGAACGTCAAGCTGAATGGCCTGTACTTCGTGGACAAGGGCCAGCACATGGAACACCGGATCTTCACCCACCACACGGCCCCCGACTGCTTCTCTCGAGTTGCCTATAAGGGCGCACTGCAGGGCAAGGATGCGCGCTCCGTGTGGATTGGTGACTGCCTGATCGGTGTTGACGCTGACAATACAGACACGTATGAACTGAACCGAAACCTGCTGCTCACCGAGGGCGCTAAGGCCGACTCAGTGCCGAACCTTGAGATTGAGAACGGCGAGATCGAGGGTGCGGGACACGCGTCCGCGACGGGTCGTTTTGATGACGAGCAGCTCTTCTACCTGATGAGCCGTGGTGTGCCGGAACTTGAGGCAAGGCGCCTGGTGGTTCGGGGCTTCTTTGCAGAGGTTCTCCAGGAGATTGGGATCCGAGAGCTGGAGGATCGTCTGATCAGCCAGATCGAGCAAGAGCTTAGGGACTACGACTACCAGATGGATCAGACTGCTGATTCTAAGTAGTCCACACACAAACTTTTGATTGACTGAAAAGACAGGGAAAATGAACGAAGCAAAAGAACTGGTCATCAGGGACCTCCACGTCACCGTTGGCACCACCGATGGTCCGAAGCAGATCCTCAAGGGTGTTGACCTGACCATCAAGCCTGGTGAAATTCACGCCGTCATGGGACCGAACGGTTCGGGTAAGTCGACTCTTGCCTACGCGCTGGCAGGTCACCCCAACTATGAGATCACCGGGGGAGAGGTTTTCCTCGACGGTGAGGACATCCTCGCGATGAGTGTTGATGAGCGCGCTAAGGCGGGGCTCTTCCTGGCCATGCAGTACCCGGTGGAGGTATCCGGTGTCTCGGTTTCCAACCTGCTGCGTACCGCGAAGACCGCCATTGATGGCAAGGCCCCCGGCCTGCGCCACTGGGTCAAGGACGTCAAGGGTGCCATGGAAAACCTGCGCATGCCAGCCGCGTTTGCCGAGCGCGATGTCACCGTGGGCTTCTCCGGTGGTGAGAAGAAGCGCCTGGAGATCCTGCAGATGGAGCTCCTTGAGCCCTCCTACGCGATCCTTGATGAGACCGACTCGGGTCTTGATGTCGATGCTCTCCGCATCGTCTCCGAGGGGGTCAACCGCGCCCACCACAAGGATCACATGGGAATCCTGCTGATTACCCACTACACCCGCATCCTGCGCTACATCAAGCCGGACTTCGTTCACGTCTTCGTGGATGGCCGGATTGCTGAGCAGGGCGGTCCTGAGCTGGCAGACAAACTCGAGGAAGAGGGCTACGACAGCTACCTTCCCGTGGATGTTGCCTAGCCACTGAAGTGACTCATGGGGGCGGGCAGCAAAGTTGTTGCGGTCCGCCCCCAAACCCGGCAGGAACAGAAGAAGGCGAAAACATGAACGAGAGTGCTGACTTCACACCCGAGGAACTCACCGCGATTCGCGGCGACTTCCCCGTGCTTGAGAAAGTCGGTAGGGGAGGGCGCCCCATCGTCTACCTGGATTCCGGAGCAACCAGCCAGAAGCCTGCTGTTGTAATCGATGCTGAGTCTGAGTTCTACCGGGCTTTCAACGGTGCGGTTCACCGCAACACCCACCTTCTGGGTGACGAGGCAACGGTCCATTTTGAAGATGCCCGTGAGACGCTGGCTGACTTCATCGGGGCCGAGGTCGATGAGATTGTCTGGACCAAGAACGCCACAGAGGCTCTCAACCTGGTGGCATCTGCGTTCAGCAACGCCACCGCTGGGATTGGTGCCGATGGTGCCCGAACCACTGGGGACACCACCCTCGCAGATCTGAGCGCGCGTTTCCGCCTCGGGGTCGGGGACCGCATTGTGGTGACGCGCGCGGAACACCACTCCAACCTGGTCCCGTGGCAACAGGTTGCAGAGAAGACAGGGGCCACCCTCTCCTGGCTGGACCTCACCCCTGACGGCCGCATCGACCTTGAGACGCTGAACGTGATTGATGCCGACACCAAGGTGGTCGCATTCACCCACGCCTCGAATGTCACCGGTGCGATCTCTCCGGTTGCCGAGATCGTCGAGGCTGCGCGGAAGGTCGGGGCTATCACCGTCCTCGACACCTGCCAGTCCAGCGCGCACATGCCCATTGATGTTAGTGAGCTGGGCGTCGACTTTGCTGTCTTCTCCTCACACAAGATGCTCGGACCAACCGGGATCGGTGCCCTGTGGGGACGTCTCGAACTACTAGAGGCCATGCCGCCGGTTCTCACAGGTGGTTCGGTCGTGGCAGATGTGAGCATGGAAGCGACGAAGTTCCTTCCTCCGCCCGCGAAGTTCGAGGCGGGCTCCCAGCCTGTGGCCCAGGCCGTGGCCTGGGCTGTCGCACTCCGCTATCTCAGTGAGATTGGAATGGAAAAGATTGCTCGTCATGAAGCAGAGATGACCGGGCTACTCCTGGAACGAATGTCTGAGATCGACGGCATCCGAATTCTTGGACCAACCGACAACACGGACCGGCTCGGAGTGGTCGCATTTGATGTCGAGGGCGTTCACCCGCACGATGTCGGACAGGTCCTTGACTTTGAAGACGTTGCAGTCCGGGTGGGACACCACTGTGCGATCCCGCTGCACAGGTTTTTTGGAGTGAAGGCTTCCTCAAGGGCGACGGTTGCACTCACAACCACAAGTGAAGAAATCGACCAGTTCATTATCGGCCTCCAAAAGGTCCGAGAGTACTTTGGGCTTGCAGAGGCGCAGTCCCC
>CAMFDH010000127.1 GCA_945949035.1 uncultured Actinomyces sp. | reverse complement strand
GTTTGTCATGCTGCACATCCACGGCCGCAACGACTACTTTTTTCACGCGGACTCAGCGCAGAAGTTCGCCGAGATGGGCGCTGCCTTCTACGCCCTCGACCTGCGTAAGTACGGTCGCTCACTTCGCCCCTGGCAGACCATCGGTTACACCGTTGCCCTGTCTGACTACGACGAAGAGATCAACGCCGCCCTCGACCTGATTCGGCTGGATCACCCCGACCTCCCCATATTCATGATCGCCCACTCCACCGGCGGACTGATTGCGACGCTGTGGGCATGGAGGCACCCCGGGGTTCTCTCGGGACTGATCTTGAACTCCGCCTGGCTTGAGCTGCAGGTCCACACCAGTATGCGCAACACGATTCACCAGGTAGCTAAGCGCGTGGCCCGGATTCGCCCCCGGGCCGCCATCATGGGTGTCTCCAAGAACGACTACTACTTCCGATCCCTTGCCAGGGGATGGGGTGACAGCGGGTTCGACGCGCCCGACTACTTCGCCGAGAACCCCGAGGATAGCGCCAACGTGGGTTGGAAGATCATTCCGGAATGGAAACTCCCCTACTCCTACCCGGCCCCGGCCGCATGGGTGGTGGGAATCCTTGATGGCCACGAACTGGTGCAGGACCACGTTCACCTCGACTGCCCGGTTCTGGCGATGGCATCGACGAACTACGACCCCTCCGAAGAGTGGACCGAGGCGGTGTTCAACAGTGACGTCGTCCTCGATGCAGATGTCATCACCGAACGTGCCGGCAACCTCTCCGATTCCGTCACGATTGCCCGCTTCCCCGGCAAACACGATCTGCTGCTGTCTGACCCGCCGGTTCGCCGCGCTATCTTCACCACCATTTCCCGGTGGATGAAGTTCATTGGCGAGGACGACTAGGCGCCCCGATTGACCTCATCGATCGACTCGCGAAGGGTCGGTCCGGCCTCGTCCCCAAGGTGCCAGGAAGTCCATCCGTCCTCGCCGTAGATTCCGGCGGCACGCAGGGCCTGGGTGGGGTCAGAGAACGCTCCGGCTGGAACCAGCACGCGACCCTCAAGTGTGAGCACGGCGCCCTCTGGCGTGCGGTGCGCCGGGCGCAGGGACAGCGGGGTATCGGTCCCGAGCATGACTGCAAGTGAGCGCAGGCCAACCGGGTCCATCCGCACCTCTGCCATGGCCGCACGTTGCATCTGTGCACGACGAGCCCGGCGACTGGGCAGGGGCCTGATCGATTCGGAGACAACCGGCTCCTGGGCGCGGCGACGAGCAAGACGGCTGGCCCGGGTGGGCATTCCCCCGGGTGCAGTGGTGGTTGGAACCGGCCGCTTGGAAACGGGAACCTGGGTTGCAGCTGGCGCGGGCTTTTCCGCAGCCTTCTCGGGCTCAGCCGGGGCATCGGGATCGCGCCGACGCGCCATCACATCGGGCGCGGGTTCGCCCTCAACCGATGTGCTTCTGCGGGTACTTCGACCCGAAGAATCAAGTGTGGGAACCGGGTTGCCACTCTCAACCACCGGGGTAAAGCGGTGGTTGTACAGTCGCTGCCCGACCGGGTCCACCTCGAGGAAGGCGCGACCGTTGCTGGTGCGTCGCAGCGACATTTCATGCACCTCAACGCCGGAAGAGGACAGGACGTCAAGCGCCGGACGGACCTCCGGGGTGATCTCAGCCGCCACAAGAACCATGCGTGGACCATTGGGAGGCGAGGTCGGCATCGACTCACGGAAACGGGCCCAACCGGCCTTGAAGCCCTCGATGCCATGCGGATAGTGGCGGGCCAAATCGGTCCAGGACATTGCGGCTGAGTCAGCCAGGCGTGAGAGAGCGTCGATCAGGATGTCCGCGTCAAGCAGGCGAACGACCTCGACTGCCACCACCTGGCCCGCTGCATCCAGTGCAGTGAGACGGGGGGCGTCACTTCCCTCTTCCGAGCCGCCCTCCCAGGTGATGGGGAACAGTGGACGCGAAACTATCTCAAGGACCTGCGAGCGAACCGCCTGCAGGACATCCTCACTGAAGCCATCAGGGACCACATGACCAAACTGAGCTGGGACAAGCCGACCGTTCTCAAGCTCAAAAAGTGCCATCGTCTACCCCTAAAAAGTGCGTAACTATTCCCTATTGTGTCACGCGGAACGCGGCCGTAGTGGCACAAGGGGGCATCCCGCGCAGTGGAGCGCTACCTGGGGCGAGTCTGCGCCGCCGCAGGCACCAAGTCCAGAGGCGCAGAGGGACTCTGCCGGACTGGCCAGTCCCCGCCTCTCTAGATCGTCGACCAGGATCTCCACCAGCACCGGACTGACGCCCTCGGCTCCCGCTATGGACGAAACCGTGGCCCCGGTTCGCAGGTGGGCGCGGACTCGCTCGGCCAGGGAGAACGGCGCGGTACTCACAGGAAAAGCCGTCCGATCTGGAAGAAACCAACGGCGAGCAACCACGCCACCACCAGCTGGACACCCACAGCCGCTACCGTGAGGCGACCACCGATCTGCCGCACCTGTTCCGCGACGGTGGCGAGGCACGGCGTGTAGGTGAGGACGAAGATCAGGAAGGCCAGGGCTCCGAGCGGGGCCGCGGATCCCGCCGCCTTCTCAAATGAACCCGTCACGAGGGCCGGGAGTGCCCCAAGATCTTCGCCTCCCTCTTCGGCATCGCCGGCATCCTGAACGTCCATGTTGTAGGAGACAACGATCGAGGAGATGACAGTTTCCTTAGCCACGAAGCCGGTCATCAGGGCGCCCGTCATGTGCCATTCACCGAAACCCGCAGGTTGAAACACCGGCACCAGCATCTGGGCGGTGGCTCCGTAGGCGGAATCCTCCATCGGCATCTCGGGGTCGGCGAATCCATATCCCGAGGCCGTGGGGATAGAAGCGAGGAGCCAGACCACCATGGTCATGACAACGATGATCTTCCCGGCCCCCTTGACGAAGGACCACGAACGCAACCAGGTCTTATGCACCGTCGAGAGGATCCTGGGCACACCGTAGGGCGGCAGCACCAGCATCAGCGGTGCCTCGGTCTGGTTCTTCGTGAAGATCGGCCTGAGAGCCAGCGCCCCCAGCACCACCATGGCAATCGACAGCATGTAGAGGCCGAAGATGACGGTCCCCGTGTTCTCCGGGAAGAAGATGCGGGCGATCATCAGGTAGATGGTCAGCCGCGCCGCACAGGAGGTGTAGGGGGTGATCAGGACCGTGACGATGCGCTGGCGCGCGTTCGGTAGGGAACGCACCGCGGCCAGAGAGGGAAGGTTGCAGCCAAATCCCATGATCAACGGCATGATGACCCGGCCGTCGAGGCCGATCTTGCGCATCAGTCGATCGCCAAGGAAGGCAGCCCGCGCCATATAACCCGAGTCTTCCAGCAGCGAGATCATCAGGAAGATGATGAACATCAGGGGCACGAAAGAGGCCACCACGCCAAGTCCGGTGAGCAGTCCCCCAACCAGGAACCCCTGCACCCAGGTCTGCTCCCAGCCGATCGTGGTGAGAAGGGAGTTGGTGAGGTTGGTCAGCGAGGCCGTTCCGGGAACATCCGAGGTGAAAAGACTGTCGAACAGGTCCATGACCGGCGCGACCCACTCCCCCGCGATCTTGAACAGCAACCACATGAGGGCGAAGAAGATGGGTAGACCCAGCCAGGGGTTGAGCAGAATGCGGTCGATGCGGTCGGAACGTGACATCCGGGGCTGCTCGAGGACGAGGTGGCCCAGCTCCTTTTCGACCCCGTCGACCCAGTCGAACAGCTCTTCGGCCTCATCAATCAACTGCACACTCTGGATGGCCGAGGTCGAGTCAACGGCCTCATGGGCGCAGACACCGGTCTCTTGACAGTGACAACTGACCTGTCCGGCCAGGTGGGCCGGAGTCGAGCAGTTTTGGGCGGCGAGGGCGGCGGCCGCTGCGACCTGGTTGTAACCCGGAGCCGTGGGCTGAGGTTGCACCCCACGCACCCGAGGTCGCAGTTGGAGTCCCCGGGCGAGGAAGTCCTCGACCTCGTCTCTCTGCCGGGAGTTTCTTGAATCCACGGCCATGACGGGAACACCAAGGGTCTTCTCAAGAGCTTCAATCGAGATGTGCTCGCCCTCGGCCTCAGCCACATCTGTCAGTGTCACCATGGCGACTATGGGCCTGCCGGTGCGTGCCACCTGGGCCAGCAGGTAGAGGGAGCGTGTCAGGGCTGTGGCGTCGAGGACGCACACCACCAGGTCGACGGATCGCCCACTGGCCGGATCGGTGAATGATCCGGCTACCCCCGCCAGGGTGTCGACCACTACCTTCTCATCAGGGGACTGCGCTACCAGCGAGTAGGTTCCCGGCATATCAACAATGCGCGCCCCACCCCGAACCGAGCGTCCCACCGCGACCTCTACGGTCGTGCCCGGAGCATTGACCACCGCCTGGCGCGAACCGGTAATCATGTTGAAAAGCGTTGACTTGCCGACGTTTGGGTTTCCCGCCAGGAGAATGGTGGGTTCGCCGGACTCGTCCTTTATTCCAGCGGTTCCCGAAAGTGCAATGGAGTGGGGGCCCGAGGTCGGGGAGCAGTGGGAGCAGCTCACCGGAGCGAACCCGAGGGTGCGATGTCCTCAACCAGGATTCGCTGTGAACTGCGGTGGTCAACCGCAATGCGCGTGCCCGCGATGTTGATGACTCGGCCGCCAAAGGCTGCCCGATTAACCACGGAGAGTTCCGCGCCCACCCGAATGCCCAGTTCCCGAAGGCGCAACTCAAACTCTCGGTCCACGTCGACACTGAGAATCCGCGCCCGACTGCGCACGGGACACTTCGCAAGCTTCATACCCCTATGGTAAGCCTCACCTAAGCTCCCGTGTAGATATTTCGTGCAGGTTATGTTGCGTAAATGGGGGATCTCCCCTACTCCCGGACCCGTTTGGGCCCTTGGTCCCAAGAATCGCCTGGGTGA
>CAMFDH010000126.1 GCA_945949035.1 uncultured Actinomyces sp. | reverse complement strand
ATCCCGCCCTGCTGGGCGCCGTTCGGCAGGTCACTCGCCGGCACAAGAACAGCGCACCCGACCAGCGGGGCCAGGTCGACGGACCGAAGCGGGAGTGGGCTCACCGCTGGTGCGTGAAGGGTCACTGGCGCAAGCGCCGCAAGGATGCCCGCCCAGACACCCCCAGCAAGGTCTGGGTCACCCCTCACATCAAGGGGCCGGACGGGGCACCGATTCTCGACCCGTCCAAGCTCGTCAACATCCTCCGTCGATGACTCTGGAACAGATGAAACAACCGAACGGAAACAACGTCCTGACCTGCGGAAACGACCGGAAACTCGGCATACAGGTCACTGAAACTCAGACGTAACGCCAAACATGTCCCTCCGGATGACACTGCTCTCCTCCAGCACTTCGAGAAAGGTCTGGAAGTCCTCCCGGACCTCCCTGGCGCTCTCGTACCCCGTGGTGCGGGCGATCTCGGCGTACGACGCCCCGCGTATCCGGCGCGTCAGCGCCTTGGAGAACCGCTCGGCATACGCCTCCGGCGTCAGCACCATCCCAATCCCCGCCCTTCCCGACGATGCTCACCCAGAACCCTGGGGCCTTGATGCAACCAGGAGGCTACCTGAGCGCCGTCCGGAAAGTGCAGGGACTCTGACCTGCAAAAACAATCGGATGCACACAGAAAGTAAGGCTTTGACCATGGGTTCTTTACTTACCGAGGGGCGCGAAGGTGGCCACTGACGAACAGCTCCTCCAAGGCGCACTCCTCGCCCCGGAAGGCGTCGAGTTCACTCGGCTCCCAGAGCGCGCACTGCCCTACTGGCGGATCAAGATGATCGTCAACAACCTCATCGGCTGCGCCCTCTCCGCCGCCCTGATCTGGCTGATCGCCATCTTCTGGCTGGACCTCAACTGGTGGCTGATGGGCCTGTGTGGAGTCTTCCTCCTGCGAGCCGTGTGGATGTGGGGCCGCCTCAGAGTCGGCTGGCGCATCGCCGCCTACAGTCTCGGCGCCGAGGAGATTTCGGTACGTGACGGCATCTCCACCCGAAGCATCACCACGGCCCCCTACGGCCGCATCCAGAACGTCGAGGTCTACACCACCTTCTGGGGCCGCCGCTTCAACCTGGCCAGCGTCGAAGTCAACACAGGGCTGCGTTCCGCAGTGTGCATCTCGTCCATCGACCCGGGCGAAGCCGAACGGATCAGGGCGCTCCTCTCCGACATGGCGCTGAACCGAGGAGTCCAGCTGTGAGCGAGATCCTGCTCTCCGGGCGCCTTCACCCCATCTCGCCCCTGCGGAAGTCCTGGCTGTTCATCTCCTCGCTGGCCTGGTTCGCCTGGAGTCTGCGTGAGAGCATCGAAAAGCTGCACGAAAAGGTCGGATACACCTGGATGGCGCTGATCGCCGTCGCCTTCGCCCTCGTCGCCATCGTCGCACCCTCGGTCGGTTCCTGGCTCAAGACGTCGTTCTGCCTCACCCGGACTCATCTGGACTTCCAGTACGGGTTGCTCCATCAGATCCACCGCCGGTTCGCCGTCGACCAGATCCGCGCCGTGGATGTCGGCCGCCCCTTGTGGGCCCGGCCTTTCGGAGTGGCCACTTTGACCATCTCCACGCAGTCCGAGAAGCAGCAGATCTCGTACCTCTCCCTGGCGAACGCCGAGGAGATTAAGTCCACCGTGACCCAGATCGTCCACGGCGAGATGCCGGACACCTCGGACAAGGGCGTCATCGCCCGGGTCGACGCCCGGATGCTCGCCCTGTCGATGCTGCTCGACGCCCGGCTGATGTTGCGACTGACCGTCGGCGGCGCCGCCGCTGCGATTCCGTACCTGGCCACAGACATCACCTGGTCACTGGCCTTCTTCCTTCCCTGGCTCCGCTCCGCGTGGACTGCCACCGGAAAGCGTTTCCCAGCTGAGCACGGATGGACGATCCGGGAAGTCGAGTCCGGCTTCCAGACCGAGTTCGGTCTGTTCAACAAGGACCAGCACACCTGGCAGAAGGGGCGCACCGCCTCGCTGACGTTCCATCAGCCGATCCTGTGGCGACGCCGGGACTGGGTCCAGGTGACTGCGGCCAATGTGGGGTTCACCAGCGCCAAGCTCCTGCCAGTGGCCACTCGCGCAGAAGCCGAGAAGGTCGCCGTCGCGATCTTCGGGATCGACGTCCTCAAGGCACTGGACAACCCTCAGGGCATCAGCCGGTCTGCCCGCTGGTGCACCCCCTTCTGGCGGGCCTGCGCCTACAGCCAACCGGAAGGCTTCATCGCCGGGTGGAAGGGGCTGTTCCTCAAGCAGAAGGTCACCGTCACCCGCACGGAGCGGATGATCGCGACGTCTGTGGAACAGGGGTGGTGGCAGCGAAGGCACCAGGTCGCCTCGGTCGTCGTCGACCTGCCGGGCGGCCCGGACCTGGAGATCGTCCACCGGGACGTGGAGGAGGCCACCCGGATCGCTGAGACCTTGCGAGCCCAGGTCGTGGAGACCGCTCGCAACGGGTCGCGTATCCGCCGTATCCGCCTGCCGGAGGCAGGGAAACGTGTCCCCGCCGCAAGGGAAACACCGACGGAAACATTCAGCGCCCCTGGTGTAACGGCTTCCGCAGGTCAGAGTGAAACACCCGCCTGACCTGCGGAAACATCCGGAAACGCTTGGAAACACTTCACCGGAAAAGGAGAAACACATGGCACTCGTCCGAAGCTTCACCCGTCAGGAACTCGACGCTCTGGGCCTGCCCGGCGCTCTGCCCAAGGACCGCGTCCTGCTCAACGAGATCACCACCACCACCCGATGGTCGGAGGTCTGGAGGCTCGTCTTCCGGGCGCCCGACGACGAGCAGGCGTACGAGATCTACTACGAGCGCCCCTCCACCGAGTACCAGGAAGGACTGGACCCGTGGAACGACGAAGCGACCGTCGAGGCGACGCTGGTCGAGCAGCGGACCATCTTCCGTAGCGAGTGGCGCCCCGCCGGATCGCCGGTCCAGAAGGACGAGGCCCACACCGACCTGGACGGCCTGATCCGGCAGGGCCTGAAGTGCGCCGTCTGCCACGGCTCCATCGACTACGTAGACGCACCGACCGGCGGCTGGTGGGCCCACCGCACCCATCCCAAGGACGGCCACGACGCTGTCTCCCTGCTCTGGGGTACCGACCCGGTCCCCTGGGCCCATCGTGAGGAGGTCTGAAATGCCTTTCGACATCGTCAGGGTCGACCTGCCGGACAGTGTCGTCCGCCTCTCCTTCGGGGAGCTGCGCGCGGTCCTCACGGATATGGAGAACCCCTACTACCCGAACAAGATCACCCTCTTCTGCGACGAGTGCAGCAAGGAGGTCTCCGTCGAGGTCGTCGTGACCGACGCCGACTCCTCCGTAACACGCCTGGAGATGGGCCGCGCCTACCTGCGCAGCCTCGGCTGGCGGACAGACGAAACCGGCGACTTCTGCCCCAAGGACAAGAAGGAGCAGGAATGAACAACTTCATGGACCCGATGCCCCACATGGACGGGGAGACCCTGTCCTTCTCCGAGGACTGGTGGCAGATCCTCCACCAGGACGTCTTCTGGGTCGACACCAACGGCAACCGTCTGCTGCTCAACGAGATGCAGGAGTCGCGCTGCATCAACGTCCGGAACTGGATCTTCCGGAACCTGTCCCGTATCGCCGAGCGCGACTCCTGGCAGATGGCGATGGGTCCTGGCCCGTCCGGTGACGTGGCCAACGATGCCTTCAACTCCGAGCTGGAGCGACTGGAGCACATCATCGAGAACGCCCCCGCCTGGGCGGCCGGAACCCCGCTGGTGAAAGCCTTGGAGCGACGCTCGCAGGGCCTGAGGGCCCAGGAAGGGGAGAACACCACGTGTGCGACATCTACGTGGCGATCCGTCCGATGTCGAAGTGGGGGATGCGGCAGCGGGTGAAGAAGGGATAGAGAAGGGGCCGTGGCTGCCCGAGGAGCGGTGGTTGTTTCCACTGGTTTCCTCGGCGGCCACGGCCGCTGTCTGTATCGCCTCCCAGGTCGCCTCTTACCACGTTTCTGGATGACTGTTTCCGGTGTTTCAGTCGTTTCATCGGGAGTTTTATGTGCAGAAGCGAACGACGGAAACTGATACTGAAGAATTTGCTCGGGTGATTCCTGAAGGTTATATGGAAGGTTGTTCAGGTTGATCGACAAGGTGGGTGGAGTGAACTTGAGTCCCGGTTTCTGTACTTGTTAACCCGCATCGATACTGAAACAGTAGAATGGCATAGGCCATGAAGGGGGTCGTTATGAAGTCCGCACGTATCAATACACTGAAACGAGACATCAACCTGGTTTCCAGGGGTCTCCGAAACGGCTCCAAAACGCTGTTCCGGTGGGTCAACACCCCCGGAGACAAGGAAAAGACCAAGAAGCGGACCCTGGTCGTCCTGTCTGTCCCTGCGGGCATGCTCCTCGTCGGAGCCGAGTACCCAGGGCCGGTCCTGGCGGCCGGACTTCTGACCCTTCTTGGGGCATCCCTTTGGTTCGCCCACACCGAGAAGCAGGTGCTCATCCTTGACTCCACGGACTTCCTTCCTCCCTTCGACATCGAGGGGCGCATCATGGACTTCCCCGAGGTGCTGACCTACATCGCTCGCCAGCACCCCTCCGCCGACCTCCAGGAACTCATCAGCGCCCTCCACGGTCTCGGCGGACCGCGTTTCACCGAAGACCAGATGACCTACCAGCTGAGGCGCCTCGGCGTCCGGCATGGAGCCTTCCCGCCGGAAGCCCTGGAGCTGGAGGAGGAGACCCAGAAGGAAGCCGAGAAGGGCACCACTTCCGTCTCGGCTTCCCCGGAGGCATCCCCGGGCGCCTCCGAGGCGAGCCCCCCGGGGGCGCTCGACGAAGCCCCGGAGGAGGAAGAGGGGGCGCGAAAACCGCTGTTCACGCAAACCTCTCCCATCCCCTCCCCCACTCC
>CAMFDH010000125.1 GCA_945949035.1 uncultured Actinomyces sp. | reverse complement strand
AAGGACCCAGAGTGGGCTGAGCGGCTCACGGTGATCAACCGCGATGCCACAGAGATCAAGGCCCAGGACCTGCCACAGCCTCCGGCGGCACTTGTTGCAAACCTGCCCTACAACGTGGCAGTACCGATTCTGCTCACTCTTCTTCGTGATGTTCCGACCCTGCGCTCCGCCCTCGTCATGGTCCAAAAAGAGGTCGCCGACCGCCTGGTGGCAGAGCGAGGTTCCAAGACCTACGGGGCCCCGACCGTGAAGTTGGCCTGGTACGGACGCTCGGAACGAGCCGGAACAATCGGGCCGGATGTGTTCTGGCCCAGGCCCAATATCGACTCGGGACTGGTGCGGTTCACAGCATTTGATGAGCCGCTGGGCAACGAGGAGCTCCGTGCTGCTACGTTCCACCTCATCGATGCGGCCTTTGAGCAGAGGCGCAAGATGATCCGCTCCTCCCTCAAACCCGTTATCTCCGATCCAGAGGCCCTGGCAGAGATTCTTGCCGAGGCCGAAGTGGACCCGCAGGCCCGTCCCGAGTCCCTGGGAGTTGAACAGTTCCTCAGTATCGCGAGGGCCTGGCTGACCCGATGACACGCATGATTGCCTCCGCCCCGGGGAAGGTGAACCTGGCCCTGTTTGTCGGCGCCCTGGACAGTTCGGGTTACCACCCGCTGACAACAGTGTTCGAGGGAATCAGTCTTCGTGAATACGTTGTGCTCGAGGAGACGGTGAGTCCCGGAGTCGCAGTCGAAACCCTGCTCTACAGGGTTGGCCCGGAGCTGGCGAGCCCACTCTTTGATGACGAGGGCACCGTCGGGTTTGCTCAGATGGACACCTCTCGCCACCTGGCGCTGAGGGCAGCAAAGCTCTTTAGATACCATGGTGCGGGACTGAAAATCACCGTTCACAAGACCCTCCCCGTTGCCGGGGGTATGGCCGGAGGAAGCGCCGATGCGGCAGCCGCGCTGGTTGCTGGGAACAGACTCAGCGGGGCCAATCTGACAGCCGCCAGGCTAGAGGAGTTGGCGAGGACGCTGGGTGCTGATGTCCCGGCCTGCCTGACCGGGGGAGTCTCGCTGGGCCTGGGTCGCGGCGACCACATGGAACGCCTTTGCACCGGATCCCGCACCCCAACCTCGCAGTCCCGCTGGTGGGTGGCTGTCTTCTCTACCACCGGACTCTCCACACCCGAAGTGTTTGAGCGCTTCGATCACGCTTCCGGGCAGAAGCCAGCAGGTTCTCTCTACTCCGTAGTGGCTGGAGAGTCACTTGATCCAAGGCTGAGAGAGATCCTCTCGGCTCCCGGTGACGGTGTGAAGGCCGCCCTAGTCAATGACCTGCAGGCACCGGCGTTCGAACTGCGTCCCGATCTTGCGGCCACCGCCCAGGTGCTCGAAGAGGCCGGGGTCACCTGGATGATGTCCGGATCGGGGCCGACTCTGGTGGCGCTTGCGGATGACAGGCAGTCAGCGGAGCAACTCGCTGTTGAACTTGAGGGCCTGCCGGGCGTATCCGGAACGGCAGTCATGTGGGGTCCCGGTGAGGGTGCTCGACTTGAGCGGAGCCTTCCCGCCTGGTGCCAGAGCTAACTCTTTGAGTTGAGCGCGTTCTCAGAGTAGGCGCGCTGCTTCTCGCGATCCTCTTTGACCTGCTTGACGAGCTGGCTTCCGCCACTCTCGACGAGGGCGCGCTTCCACGGAAGTACACCCTCGATCTCAATCTGAATCGACCAGGAAAGAATGGTTCGGATCAGGACGATCAAGCCGAGGATGATCGCCTCTTCAATCGAGGGTTTTGAAGTGATGGTGCGAACAAGGTCCGCGGCAACAAGGATCTCCAGGCCGAGAAGGATGGCACTACCGAGGGTGACACGCAGGGTGCTGAAGGCCTTCGATCCGCCCTCGTGTCGAAAGAGGGAACGGACCGCGAGGATCGCGGCCAGGATGAAGCCCAAGACCATGGTGAGTGTTCCCAGCAGCTCGAACATCTCTGCAATGGCTGTGTAAACGGCTTCCATGGTTCTCCTATCTCAGCTTCCAAGTAGATACCGTACCCGGCGAAGGCCTCCGCCGTATCGCAATGGAGCGGACCGCACGGTAACTAGGCCGTGGGGCATGAAGGAAGTAGTCTTCGGATGTGACCCACGTTGCACATGAACTAGAGCGCCTGCGTAACTCCCTGCGGACTGTGAGCCTCCCTGTCCAGACCCCGTCGGCAGAGGCCGCTGCTTCACTGTGCTCCGATCTCGCGCAGCAACTCGAGGATTACATCCTTCCGCGTTACCACAGCCTGGACGCACCGCTCCTAGCTGTCATTGGGGGGTCAACCGGTTCGGGGAAGTCCCTCATCATCAACTCTCTGGTTCGTGAGAAAGTTGCCCTTTCAACGGCCATTCGGCCCACAACTCGTCATCCGCTTCTGCTGCATGCCGGGGGTGAGGGCGAGTGGTTTGAGGGAGCGAGGATCCTTCCCGGTCTGCCGAGGGTTGCCCACGAGGGCCCAAGGACGGCAGCATCGGTTGAGCTTGGAGTCGATGCGCCCCCGTCGCAGCTGCAACTGGCTCCGCACGTTCGCCTGCCACGCGGCCTAGCGCTGCTGGACTCTCCGGACATCGACTCGGTTGTTGAACACAACCGTGTCTTGGCGGGACAACTCCTGGCTGCCGCCGACCTGTGGATCTTCGTCACGACTGCCGCGCGCTACTCCGATGCCATTCCGTGGAACCTCCTCCACGAGGCCGCTGAGCGCAACATCGTCCTCGCTGTCGTCCTCAACCGCATTCCCATCGGTGTTGAGGACGAGGTCGTTCCTGATCTGCGCACCCGCCTGAGTGAGGCCGGGCTGGGAGCCACACCGATCTTCCCCATCGTGGAGGCGCTTGATCCCGAGGGGTTCATCCCGGAAAGCGCTCTGCTCCCACTGGGCGAGTGGATCAACCGCATTGCCGTGGACGCTTCGTCCCGGGAGGCGGTGGCACGCCAAACCCTCGCGGGAGCGACCTCATCCCTTCTGGCACGTGAGGACGAGATTGTTACGGCCCTCCAGGAGCAGACAGCCGCGATCACGCGGATGGAGAGCACGGTTAGGGACAATCTCGCCGTTGCCGAGCGCAACTTCTCCGAGTCCCTGGCTGACGGCACACTCCTTCGCGCCGAGGTGATTTCCAGGTGGCAGGAGATCGTCGGAACAGGGGAGTGGATGCGGCGCCTGGAACGCGGTATCTCCTCACTTCGCGACCGGGTCTCGGGATGGATCAGGGCGCGTGGTTCGGCTCCCTCTGTGGCCGGGTTCGAGGATGCCCTCGAGGATTCACTTCTCGTATCGCTTGTGGCTACCTCCGAAGAAATGATTGCCAGGATCGAGTCGCAGTGGGCTGCATATCCGGATTCCGAAAAGCTTCTGTCGGCGGTGGAGACCCACCTGCGCACGGGTGTAGAGAGGGAGGGAGCGGCTGCACGCCTAATCCGCGAATGGCAGCGTGACCTGGTGGAACTGGTGTCGACAACCGGCCGCGACAAGAGGGCAATGGCCCGGGTCCTCGCCGTCGGAGTCAATGTTCTTGGGGCCGCCCTCATCATCGTCATCTTCGCTTCAACCGCGGGCCTGACGGGTGCGGAAATCGCCGTGGCAGGTGGGACCGCAGTGGCAGCCCAGAGGGTCCTCGAGGCAATCTTCGGCGACGACGCCGTGCGCCGGATGGCAACCCGGGCCCGCGAAGACCTGGTGGAGCGAACCACCGAGTTCCTCGGCGCCGACGCGGCAGTATTTGAGATGGTGATGGATGAGCTGGGGGTCAGCGGTGAGTCACCCCGGGAGATTCGAGATAGTTTCACCGCGGTTCGTCGCGCCCTGGATGAGGAGGGGGAGAGGTGAGTCGCGTCTCCGTGGCAGATGCGCTGACCGCCCTCGACCAGGCCGTAGTTCTGGGCCGGGGCCACGTCCCCGAAGAGCAACTCGAAGGGGCCCGAGCCCTGCTGAGCCGAACAACGCAGCGACGCGGCCTCGACAGTGACGCAACCATCGTTGCCTTCGCGGGAGCGACGGGCTCCGGAAAGTCCTCCCTCTTCAATGCGCTTGTGGGTCGTGAACTGGCGCGGACGGCTGCCATCAGGCCGACCACCTCGGAGGCCCTCGCTGTCTCAGAAGTTGGCTTCCACGGCCTACTCGACTGGCTCGGTGTTGACCGCCGTGCCGAGGTCTCGGACATTCCCTGGATGGCGGGCTCCGACCTCATCCTAATCGATCTGCCTGACATCGACTCGGTTGTGACCCGCCACCGGGCAGTGGCCGAGTACCTCATCGAACGTGCCGACGTGGTCGTCTGGGTGGTGGACCCCCAGAAGTACGCAGACGGCGTCCTCCACCTGGAGTTTCTCCAGCACCTGAGGGAGCAGTCCGGGGGAATGCTGGTGGTTCTGAATAAGGTGGACACCCTTTCAGATGAGGACGAGCGTCGAGTTCTCGAGCACCTCCGCTCGATGCTGGCGCAGGGCCGCTTCGGAGCCGAGGTTCTGGCGACCTCTGCAACCGGTGGAGCGGGCGTGGAGGAGCTGCGGTCGAAACTGCTGCAGATTGCTGTGAGAAAGAAGGCGGCGCTGCGGCGTTTGGCGGCTGACTTGCGTCAGAAGTCGACCGAGCTTCTCCGCTGGGTCGAGGAGGACGGGGGAACTCCCGGAGGCGCGGTCCGGCCGGCCGACTCCCGCGTACTGGTGCGCGCTCTAAGCGGCGCCCTTGGCGGTAACGGAACCGCGCGAGCTGCGGGGGAGGCGTACTTCCATCGCGGGATTGGCTCCGTGGGATGGGTATGGACGCGCTGGGTGCGTTCGCTGCGTCCCGACCCGCTCCGGCGCCTGCACATCAGCGAGGGCGAAGGCAGTTCCATACCGGCGGCGACCTCGATCGTGCGTTCAGAGACTCAGACAGCCGCGGTTCGCAGCGTGGTGAGACGGTTTGCCACCGCT
>CAMFDH010000124.1 GCA_945949035.1 uncultured Actinomyces sp. | reverse complement strand
TGCGGGCAGTTCATTTCTTGATCGTGGCCGCGAACCAAGAACAGATCGTGACTCCGGGCGCGATCGCACGGCACCTCGGCATCACCAGCGCTTCAACCACAAAGTTGCTTGACCGCCTGGAGCGAGATGAGCACATTGTACGAAGCCCGCACCCAACAGACCGGCGGGCACTGTCGATCAGAGTTACAGAACAGACTCACGCTATAGCCCGTGACACGGTTGGAAGAACACATGCCAATAGATTTATTGTCGCAGCGGCTCTCGATCCAAGGGAGCGTGAAGTCATAACGAAGTTTCTCAATGAAATCGCCGAGCGCATGAGGCAAGGTCACGACGGATGGAACGTCACGAGAGTCCGGCCCTGAGCGATGTGAGCGTCGTCTGGTTTCGAGACGACCTGCGTACTTCTGATAATCCTGCACTTACCGCGGCGCTCAATCGAGGCTCATCGGTGTTGGCGCTGTACGTTCTCGACGAAGAGTCTCCGGCGATCAGGCCACTAGGTAGGGCTTCACAATGGTGGCTGCACGAGAGCTTGCTCTCGCTGGAACAGTCCCTTGCCGAGCTCAATATTTCGCTAGTGCTACGAAAAGGAGCTGCGGGATCGGTGGTTCCCGATGTCGTCAGAGACTCTGGAGCAACTTCGCTCTTCTGGAATCGACGCTACGGACCTGGCGAGATCGCCGTCGACACAGAACTGAAGCAGAGGCTTCGCGCTGAAGGCGTACATATTGAGAGCTTCCAGGCGTCGCTGCTCTTTGAGCCTTGGACAATCAAGACTGGCCAGAGCTCTCCCTACTCCGTGTTCACGCCGTTCTGGCGCGCATGTCGCAGCAAAGCCGATGCATTACGGCTCCCACTCCCCACCCCGCCTCGCTGTAACCTTCTGGCACCTGCACTCGGCTCAGAAGATATCACCACCTGGGCGCTGCAACCTACGGATCCTGACTGGGCCGAGGGATTGCGGCAGACCTGGACACCTGGCGAAGCGCGCGCACATGAGCGACTGCATAAGTTTCTTGAAGATGGTCTCGAAACATACTCCGTCGGCCGCGATGTGCCTGCAGAACACGCAACGTCTGGCCTTTCGCCGCACCTTCGTTGGGGTGAGCTGAGTGCCCACCAAGTGTGGCATGGGGTGCAGCAAATCCGAACTCACCTGTCACCCTTAGCATCTGAGGGCGCAACGAAGTTTCTCACCGAAATCGGGTGGCGCGAGTTTGCCTGGCACGTACTCTTCTACTTCCCAAACCTCTCTGATTCCAACTGGAGAGTCGAGTTCAATGAGTTCCCCTGGAGCAGAGCGCATCCGGACGAGCTTGTAGCATGGCAGCGTGGCACAACCGGATACCCACTGGTCGATGCGGGGATGCGGGAACTCTGGAACACCGGCACCATGCACAACCGGGTACGAATGGTCGCTGCTTCGTTCCTAACAAAGAACCTGCTCATAGATTGGCGCGTAGGTGAGCGATGGTTCTGGGACACACTCGTTGATGCAGATCAGGCCAGTAACCCATTTAACTGGCAATGGGTGGCGGGTTCCGGCGTCGATGCAGCCCCGTATTTCCGGGTGTTCAACCCTGAGTTGCAGGCGAAGAAGTTTGATCCTCAGGAATCCTACATTCGGCAACATATCCCCGAGTGGGGTTGCGAAAGGTACCCACAGCCAATTGTTGCCCTCGACGAATCGCGACGTGCCGCACTCGCCGCCTACCAAAGAGCAAAACGTCAGAGCTCATGAAAACTGAGTCAAAATACTTATTGCTTGGATAATAGTTCTCTGGTTAGAATGACTCTTGCCTAACAACTCTTGGGTTTTGTAGAAACCGAAGATGGTGCTCGGCTGAGTGTTTTCATTCCGACAGGAGCGCATATGTTTAGGCAACATTCGACGCCGCTACTGGTTGATATCGACGGGTACCGCAATGTCACTGAACTGCTGAAGCGGCGTGCAGAAGATGCCCCGCACCATGTTGCGTTTGAAGTCCCAGAAGAATCCGGAGATCTTTCTGCGCCGTGGCAGCCCATTTCGACACAGGACTTTCTCGCCGAAGTCTCGCAGTTAGCAAAGGGATTCATTGCGGCGGGCGTGAAGGTAGGGGATGCCGTAGCGATCATGTCGGAAACTCGGTACGAGTGGGCAGTGGTCGATTTGGCTGCCTGGTTCGCCGGAGCCGTCGTGGTGCCAGTTTACGACACGGCTTCACCCGCCCAAGTTGCCGCAATAATTCGAGACGCAGACGTACAAATCGCTGTGGGAGGGAGCCCTGACCAGACAGACGTTCTTCGCCAGGCGGTTCGCGAAACCGATATGGATGTGCTCGGCGTCTGGGCAATGAGCTCTGGTACTGGGGATCTGAACGACCCAACGATCAAGGACCTTGCGGCACGTGCAACTGAGGTGTCTGATGACGAACTAGAACAGCGTCGCTTGGCAGCAGGACCCGACTCACCTGCAACCATCGTCTATACCTCCGGTACAACGGGCGACCCCAAAGGCGTGGTTCTGACCCATCGAAACTTCATCGGCCAGGTACTGAACATCGCTGCAGCGTACGGCGACGTGGTCCACCCCGGTGGAAACACGATTATCTTCCTGCCACTCGCGCACGTACTTGCCCGTGGGTTGCAGCTCATCTGCATCGCGAGCGGAATGCGCATCGCCCACCTTGCAGACCCGACAAAGGTGGTGTCAACGCTCAAAGTCCTCACACCGACTTTCCTGGTCGTGGTGCCACGAGTTCTCCAAAAAGTGCAGGAAGCCGCATCACAGAAAGCGGCAGATATGGGTCTGTCTGCTCTCTGGCGGGCTGCATGCTTGACTGCGATCGAGTGGGGAAAACAGCGCGAAGAGATTGACTCTGGAAGCGCAGAGTTGCCATCACTTGGTCTCCGTATCCGCCATTCTGTTTTTGATCGACTGTTCTTTCGCAAGCTTCGTGCAGTTCTGGGGGGCCGGGTCGATTACATTCTTTCCGGCGGGGCCACCCTCGACGCAGATCTGTCATTGTTCTTCCGCGGAATCGGAGTACCAGTCATCGAAGGCTACGGGCTCACCGAAACGACGGCACCGCTGACGGGTAACTTGCCCGGATCTATTCGTTCAGGAACTGTTGGCGCACCGCTCCCCGGCCTTTCCGTGCGTATCAGTGACGACGGAGAAGTGCTTGCGAGGGGAATCGGCGTCTTCGAAGGGTACCGCGATCCTAAACACAACATTGGCGCATTTGTCGATGGCTACTTTCGCACAGGGGATCTTGGAGTACTTGATACTGATGGGAGGCTCACACTGAATGGCCGGCTCAAAGACGTGATCGTTACTGCGAATGGAAAGACTGTAGTTCCGACGGTTTGGGAGAATGCTGTCGCAGCACATCCACTGATCTCTGACGCAGTAATGATCGGTGAAGGAAGACCGTACTTATCAGCTATTCTGCTGCTCGACCCAGAAGTGATCACCGCGTGGGCGGGAACCGCAGGCGTCAAAAGCCAAATCTTTGACACCACGAGCTTCGACGAAATTAAAGACTCCCGTCTGCTGGAAGAACTACAGTGCGCCGTTGACACTGCCAACGCACTTGTGGCACGGAGCGAACAAGTGCGTCGCTTCGCACCTGTTGCTGCCACGCCAGGCGACAACACACTCACCACACCGACAATGAAGATCAAACGCCGCATCGTTCTTGAACGTGGCGCTCACGTCGTGGACAACCTCTACCGATGACCACCGCGACTCAGAGGAAGAAAAGACCCAATATGTCACGTGCAAATCGATCCGCCCTCTTCACGATCATCGTCGTGCTCGCGATAGGTGCGCTCGTCGCACTTGCGGGTGCGCAAGATAGCGCAGAAATCGACGGAATCCCACTCTTCACACTTGCTGTTGCTGCCGCCTTCACCATTCAGATCATTGCTTACATCCCAGCAATGATTTTGAAGACTGAGAAGTTCTTTGATCTCACGGGGGCAGGAACATTCACTCTCATTACAATTGTGCTGCTTATTCTCTCTCCTTCGCCGGACACTCGCAGTTGGGTACTAGCGGCCATGGTAATTATGTGGGCGGTACGCCTGGGCCCATTCCTGTTCTTACGAATCCGTAAGGCCGGTGCCGACAACCGATTTGATGACATCAAAGGCAGTCCGCTCGTCTTCCTGCGGGTCTGGATCCTGCAAGGCCTTTGGGTGAGTCTGACCGCATCAGCAGCATGGATTGCAATGAGCAGCAAAGCCGCGTTGCGAGAGCCGATCGGTTGGATTTCAGTTGCAGGAATCGCCCTTTGGGTGATTGGAATGACGTTCGAACTAACCGCTGACCTACAGAAGTCTGCATTCAAGGCAGACCCCAAAAATGCGGGTTCCTTCATTCGCACAGGTCTCTGGTCGCGCTCTCGCCATCCGAACTATTTTGGTGAGATTATCCTCTGGGTTGGAGTGTTCCTGGTGGCAGCTCCTGTGCTTCACGGCTGGCAGTGGATTGCCCTACTATCGCCGATTTTTGTCACCTTGTTACTTACACGAGTCAGCGGAATCCCTATGCTCGAAGCAAGCGCAGACAAGCGTTGGGGCGGCCAGGACGATTACGAAGCATACAAAAAACACACCCCCGTGCTAGTTCCGCGTCTGACTGCTAGCCCACACGGCCAAATGTAGTCAATGGCGCGGCGGCACCCAGACCTGGCCTGGACCACCCGGGCTGTATTGGCGTACTGGTTCTCTATTCACTCTGGTCATGGGGTAGTTTGAGTTTGAATTTTGGGTAGTTGAAGAGGCCGCAGATTGCCCGGGTGAGACCCTTTTGCGTAAAACTCCCACCGCTTGAGGCGTGAACGCTGAAGCGGTCAAGCAAGAACTACCAACCAAAAACCCACCACAAAGTGAACGGTTACCCGCAACATAACCGCCAAATAGCAACGAAAAAGTGGGACATCATTAGTTGATGTCCCACTTTTTA